>JAGTVD010000182.1 GCA_018224505.1 Desulfatitalea sp.
ACGGCAGCCAGTGGCATGTGCCGATCTACCTGGACGGGCGGGCGGGCCGTTTCTCCGGGCACTTGACCACCGGGTATGCTTCCACCCGCGGCGATCTGGACGGGGATTCAAGCCGTTCGCTCAGTGGCCTGCTGGACACCCAGATCGGAGGCGCCTATTTGCTGCCCGGCTGGATCGGTTGGGACTGGATGGTGGGTGTCGACATGAATCTGCCCACCGGCCGCACCGGTCGCGATGAGCGCGAAATCCGGATCATGATCGACCCCGACCTGGTGGATATCGTCAGTCCGGGCCAGGGTTTCAACGTCAACCCGTATATCGGCGCCGCACGCCAGTGGCGCCAGTGGGTTCTGGGCCTGGGGATGGGATATGCCTTTCAGGGCAGCTATGATTACAGCGATCAAACCCGCGATTACGATCCCGGTGACATCCTGAGCCTGGCCGGTCAATTGACCTATCTGTTTACGGACGCCTGGCGGCTGAATGTGCAGGGGCAGTATGCAGCGGTGGGCACGGATCAGGTCAACGGCAACGATCTGATGCAAAGGGGCGACTCCTGGCTGCTCAAAGCGGCGGTTTTACGCGCCACTGAGCAGTGGGACATGGCATTGTCGGTGCAAACCATCCTCAGGGGCAAAGCCCGCATCAGCGACGCCGGCGGCGGCGGCATCAGCACCGAGGCACGCAACAGCCAGGGGCAGGAGTGGATCGTCGATCTTCTGGGCGGGTACCGGATCTCGCCGCGCACCGGCATCAACGGAGGTTTTCAGTTCCTTTACTTGCGGTCCAACGACTATGACGCCTCTTCGCCGCTGTTCATGGGCCGCCGGCAGAAGTACACCCTTTCCTTGGGCATGACGCAGCAATTGACCGATGCCCTGGAACTGGGCGTCGGCTTGAAGGGATTTATCATGGACGACGATCCCAACTGGCTCCATCCCAACCAGGACCGCGAATACAAAGGGTGGAGCGCAACCGCGGCCATCACCCATCGCTTTTAAGGGCTCGCGCATTCGAACGTCGATCGCCCAGCTTGCGGGCAATCTGCCGGCCAATACAGTTAACCCGACATTCTAACCACCCGTTGCTGCGGACGCCAGTGGCAAAAGCGCGTCGTCCGTCCGGCGGGTCGCGGCGGGTTCCACCGCTTCGCGGGTGGGCAGTTGCCCGTGCCGGAACCAATGCAAGGCCCGGCGCATGTCGTTGAGGATCATCATCAGGCTGGGGATCAGCACCAGGGTGAGCACGGTGGCGAACAACACGCCGGCGGCGATGGAGATGGCCATGGGGATGAGGAACTTGGCCTGCAGGTCGGTCTCCAGGATCAGGGGGGTGAGCCCGAAGACCGTGCTCACGGTGGTGAGCAGGATGGCCCGGAAGCGCCGTTTGGCCCCCAACTGCAACGCCTCGCGGAAGGCGAACCCCTCGGCCAGGTACTCATTGATCCGTTCGATCATCACGATGGCATTGTTGACCACCACGCCGGCCAGGGCCACCATCCCGAAGACGCTCATCAGCGTCAGGGTGTAGCCGAGCAGCAGGTGGCCCGCAATGGCGCCGATGATGCCGAAGGGCACCGTGAACAGGATCACCAGGGGTTGGGCATAGGAGCGGAACACCGTGGCCATGATCACCAGGATGGCCATCATGGCCAGGGGAAAGCTGACATAGATGCTTTCGAAGGATTCGCGCATCCGCTTTTGCTCCCCTTGCACCGAGACATACAGCCCCGCATGATCCTGCCGCAATTGGGGGAAGAAATGCTGCTGGAGCTCCGCCAGGATTTCGGCGGTGTTGGTCCGTTCACTGTCCACGGCGGCGCTGACGGCCACGCGGCGCATGCCGTCGGTACGGCTGATCCGTGAATAGCCGGCCTCGTATTGGAGATCGGCCACGGAGCGCAGTGGAATTTCGCGGCCGTCGCGGGTGCGAATGCGCGCCTGGGCGAGGTCCGATACACGGCTGCGCTCGTCGGCGGTGTAGCGAACCTTCACCCGCACATCATCCCGGCCGCGCTGGAGCCGCAGGGCCTCTTCGCCATAATAGCCGGCATAGATCTGACGCGCCAGGTCCTCCACGGTCAGTCCTAAAGCGCGGGCCTCGGGTTTAAGAGCCAGGCGGATTTCGTTCTTGCCCGGTGAAAAATCCGAGCGGATCTGGTAAACCCCTTCGAACTGCCGCAGCCGCTGCATCAACGCGTCGGCGGCTGCAAGGAGCATCGGCATGTCGTCGCCCTGGAGCCACACTTCGATCGGGGCGCCGGGTGGACCGGCGGCCATGCCCTCGAAGGTCAGGGAGCGAATGCCGGGAATGCGCCCCACCTCCTGCTCCCACTGGATCATCAACTCCTTGCTATGCACGCCGCGCTTTTCTGACGACAATAAAACCGCCAGCACACTGCCCACATGGGGCCCGGTGGCCGGTACCTGTTCGAAGGTCTGCCCCACCAGGGCCATGCGGTCAATGAGCATCGGTTCGCCGGTGCGAGTGGGTGTCCGTTCGGAGAGCCGCTCCAGGGCCGCCTCGATGCTTTCGATGGCCTCGCGCGTCACTTCGGCGGGGGTGCCATCGGGAAAGTGGACGATGGCGGTCATGACATAACCGTCGATCTCGGGAAACACCTCGAATTTGAGCAGGCCGCCGCCCACCATGCCCAGCACGATCAGCAGCAGGCTGATGGCCATGCACATGGCAATATAGCGCCATTGCAGAGCCAGCCGCAGAATCGGGTCGTAGATGCGCACCATGAACCACTCCAGGCCACGCACCACATTCTGGCGCACCTGCGTGGCGCGCTTTTTCAGGGCACCCAGGGCCTGATCGGTACGGTTGGGGTCCGGCAGGTTGTTCAGATGGGCCGGCAGCAGGATGATACATTCCACCAGGGAGATCAGCAGGCAGGCAATCACCACCACCGGCAGCTGAAAAATGAATTTGCCCATGATGCCGCCGATGAACATCAGGGGCATGAAGGCCACCACCGTGGTGGCGACCGACGCCAGCACCGGCATGCCCACCTCGCTGGCCCCTTCCACGGCGGCCTGCAGCGGCGGCATCCCCTCCTGGCGCTTGACGTAAATGGCCTCCCCGACGACGATGGCATCATCCACCACGATCCCCAGCACCATGATCAATCCGAACAGGGAAATCATGTTCAGGGTGGTGCCCATGCCCCACAGGATCATCAGGGCGCCGGCGATCGAGACCGGGATGCCCAGACCGGTCCAGAAGCTCAAACGGATATCCATGAAGAGCCAGAGCAGCGCAAAGACGAGGGTCAACCCGATCAGGCCGTTGCGCATCAGCAGATTGATGCGCGAGCGCAGCGAGGTGGTGCCGTCGTACAGCACCGCGATGTGGTTGCCCGGCGGCAGCTCCTTTTGTTTGCGCTCAATAAAGCGGTGCACGCTGCGGGAAATGGCCAACGAATCTTCTTCGCTGGTTTTATAGATGAACACCATGTTGGCCGGCGCGGCGTTGATGGTAGCCCGGATGGGGTCCTCGGTGAATCCGTCCCGGATGGTGGCAATGCGATCCAGAGTGATCACCTCGCCGCCGGGTTGGGCCAGCACCACCAGATCGGCCAAGTCCTTGCCGGTATAGCGTCGTCCCATGGTACGCACCCGTATCTCCTCTTGCTGAGTGCGTATGGTGCCACCGGCCAGATTGAGGCTGCCGCGCCGCACGGCATCGGCCACCATCCCCAAAGTCAGGCCATACTCCCGCAGACGCGCTTCGGACAGTTCAATGTTGATTTCATATTCCCGGGCGCCGAAAATTTCCACCTGGGAAATTTCGGGCAGCAGCTGGATCTCGTCCTTGATGTTTTCGGCCCACTCCTTGAGACGCCGCTCGGGCATCTCGCCGGCCAGGTAGACGAACATCACCACATCGCGCAGCAGCATCTCCTCGATGATCGGCCGCTCGGCGTTGGGCGGGAAAGTGGGGATGGCCTCCACCCGGCTGCGCACGCGGTTGAGCAGTTCGGTGGCATCCTGGCCTTCCTGGACCTCAATGATCACGCTGGCGACGTTTTCCATCGAGTGGGTGGTGTACTGCTTGATCCCCTCCAGGCCCTCGAGAGCCGTTTCAATCTTGCGGCTGACGCCCTCTTCCACCTCCTCGGGGTCGGCACCGGGATAGGGCACAGTGATGGTGATCATGTCCAGGGAAAACTCGGGAAAATTCTCCCGGATCATTGAAAGGGCAGCCAAGCCGCCACCGGCAAACAGGATCAACAGCACGATGTTGGCAAACACCCGGTTGCGGGCAAAGGCAGTCAGCATGGCTTTCACTGGGCCTTATCCTCCTGTGCAGTGGCGATGATTTCCAGGAGGCTGTTTTCCAGCGGGTCCACCAGGCGGGTACGGATCACCCGGTCGCCGGGATCGAGCCCGGTGGCAACGTACGCGGTTTCGCCCTCGATGCGCGCCACCTCGACCGGCACGGTTTTCAGGCGGCCGTCAATGGCCAGGTATACGGTGTTTTCAAAACTGACCGCCCAGCGTGCCAAAGGCGCAACACCGGCCATTACCCGACCGGGAATCGACACCTGACAGAACATGCCATCCACCAGCGGAAAACCGTTGCCCTGGACCGGCAGTGCCTGGGACCCATCGATGCGCACCGCCACGCCGAGGGTGCGGGTCTCTTCGCTGAAACGCACCACCCGGTGCAGGGTGCCTTCCCACACGTTGTCACCGGTGTCTTCGGTCCAGCGGATGCGCACCGGCACCGGGACCACGGCGCCGAACCAGGCGTTGTCACCGGTTGGCCCCTCCTCTGAAAACCGCAGCCACTGCCGGGCATCCCGACTGTCCAGGGAGACGTGGATCTCCAGCTGGCTGTCATTGGCCAAGGTGACGGCGGTAACACCGCGATTGATGAACTGGCCCACTTCGACCGCATAGTCGGTGACCCGCGCATCGAAGGGCACCCGCACCTGGCAACGCTCCAGATTATTAAGGGCGGTCGCCTGCCGCGCTTCGGCGGCATTCAAAGCGCCGCGCGTTTCAGCGATGCGCAGGGGATAGAGGGCAACGGCCTGCACCAGCTGATCGGCCTGATCGCGAATGGTGTTGTAGCTTCTCTCAACGGCATCCACCCCTGCCTGGGTGCCCACGCGGTTTTTTCCGAAAAGGGTGCGCACCCGCTCGTAGTCGGCCCGGGCCAGTTCGCGGTTGCGTTCCAGGGTGGTCAACCGTTGACGGTCGAAGCCATATTGTTTCTCCAGCGCCTGCAGGCTGTTTTGCAGCTGGCCCACCATGGCCCGCGCCTCCATCTCGGCGGTCTGGTAGTCCCGGGAATCGATGGCAAACAGCGTTTCGTTGGCCGGGATGATGCTACCCGCTTTGAGCTGGGGGTGCAGGGCCACCACCTTGCCGGTGACCTCCGCCGACACCGCCACCACCGCCAGGGGGCGCACGCTGCCATAGCCGGTCAAGGTCACCGGCACATCCCGGAAAACGACCTCGGTCACCGCCACCCGCAGCGGCTGTTCGGTCGCCACCACCTCGGCCGGCGGTTTTTTCATGGCCATCAGGATCAACAGGACCGCCACTCCGAACAGCAGTACAAGGGCGCAGATCACCATGCGCCGCGTCACATCCTTGGCCATCCCTCTACCTTGAGGGCGTGTTTCCGAAGGCATCGTGCAGTCCTTTTCGTGTTGCCACAACCCCCGGAAAGCATGCCAGGGTGGGGGGTTAATTTGAGGCGAAAGCGCTAATGGATTAATTGCAGCCGTGGACGTTACCATGTCCGTTGGGGGGCTGCAAGAAGGGATCTTTTTAGTGCCAGGGCCGTCGCACATCGCCACATAGATAAGCGCAGGAAAGCCGGTGGTCCCGGCTGGGGGGGTGAAGCTATCCGGTGCACCAGGCGGGGATGATGGCATCGTTGAGGCGGCGCCAAAGGTCGCTGCCGGCGGCCCGCGGTTGGTGATCGATCTGCACGACGGGAACGACGCCC
>JAGTVD010000183.1 GCA_018224505.1 Desulfatitalea sp.
GGCCGGCCGGCCGGTCATGCGCGCGAATCCGTCGGCGGCGCCCGAGCAGACCCCCTCGAACAGGCAGAGCACCCCTTTGATTCGAGGCACCGTTTCCAGGGCGGCCACCAGATGGATTTCAGTGGTGCCCGGATTGGTGAAACAAATGGTTATGCCGGCATCGGCCAATGCCATCATCAAACTATCCGCTGCGCGCATCGCACCCCCTCGCTCATTTAGACATCGTTATCGCATTTGGAGTCGCTCAATGGTGAACCCCTTTTGCTTCCGCGTTTGCCTGCGCCCGCCTCCGCCGTTTCTCTTCCACCACACAATACACTCCTTCGCCGGCCCGTCCCACTTTGAAGCATTCGTTGCACGAGATGCAGGTGGCTTTGCGTCGATCGCCGGACGCCCATCGGCGGACCAGATGGGGTTCACGGATCAGCGGCCGGCTCATGGCGAAGTAGTCGGCCACGCCGTCGGCCAGCAATTTTTCCGCAAGGGAGACCGAGCGGACACCGCCCACCAGCATGATGGGGATGTCCAGGGTTTGCTTGAAGCGTTGCGCCGCTTCGCGGAAATAGGCTTCCTTGTCCTGGCGGTTGATTCCGGCCCGGGAAGGACTCAATGCTTCGGACACCACGGTGCCGCCGCTGACCTCGATGGCATCGATCCCTTCTGCTTGCAGCCACTGGCCGATGCGCAGTGCGTCCTCCAGTTCCAGCCCGCCGTCGAGGAAATCGGCGCAGTTGAGTTTGATCAGCAGGGGATAGTCGCGCCCAAGAGTGCTGCGCAGTCCCGCGAGCACCTCCAGCAGCAGCCGTGCCCGTTTTTCCAGTGTGCCGCCATAGGCATCCTTGCGCTTGTTGAACACCGGTGACAAGGATTGGGAGAGCAGGTACCCATGCGCCGCATGGATCTGAATGCCGTCGAAACCAGCGTCCCGGGCGCGGCGGCCGGCGTGCTGGAAATCGGCCACCAGGGCTTGGATATCGTCCGGGTCCATTTTGCGTCGGGGTCCCTTACCGAACCCCCGGATGGCCGACAGTGCCATGGGGGGCTGGCCGATCAGGCCGGCGTTGGCAAAATATCCGGCATGGGCGATCTGGGCCACGATGCGCCCGCCGCGTTCACGGACGGCGCGGGTCATACGGCGCAATTCATCGATCTGTTCGTCCTTGCAGATCCCGAGCTGTCCGATACCGGCCTGGCCGTCCGGGCGTATGTAGGCATGGCTGCTGATGATCAGTCCCACCTGGCCGGCGGCCAGGTCTTCCATCAGGGCGCTGAGCCGTGGTGTGCAGGTGCCGTCATCGGCGGCCATACCCTCCCAGGTGGCGGAGCGGACAAAGCGGTTGCCAAGTTCAAGACCGTTGATGGTGGTGGTGTCAAAAAGCGAGGCCATGGTGACAGATCCTTTGGTGGGGGTAGGGGTGGCTGAAGCTGGGTGCCCATTTTGAAAAGCTACTATGAACCACCACTTTTGGCAATGCTCAATTTTTCTATCTGTTCGGAATGGCGCATGTGTGTTCGTATAGAGCGAACTTGAAAGGTCATCCAAAGAGGGTTGCCTGGGAAACCCGCCATTCCCAATTGACACCCATCGCGGATTGGCCGATGATGCGTCCAAAACTCTAATCCGGTAACTGAAAAGGAGATAGTGCATGGCTGAACTGGTGAAAATCACAATCGCGGATCATGTCGCCGATGTGCGGCTCAATCGTCCCGACAAGTATAACGCTCTTAGCCCGGATATGTTCCGGGCCATCATCGAGGCGGGAGAGACGGTGGCGCGGGATACCCGCGTGCGGGCCGTGGTACTCTCCGGCGAAGGCCGCGGCTTTTGCGCCGGGCTCGATTTTCAGGGGTTTGTCGAAATGGGCCAATCGGGCGCACTCAACTTGCTGGACAACCGTCCGGACCAGATCGCCAACAATGCGCAGCTGCCCGGCATGATCTGGAAACAGGTGCCCGTGCCGGTGATCGCCGCTTTGCACGGGGTGGCCTTCGGTGGCGGCCTGCAGATTGCCCTGGGCGCCGATATCCGACTGGCCGCGCCCAATACGCGTCTCTCCGTGATGGAGATCAAATGGGGCATCATTCCGGACATGTCGGCCACCCAGACGCTGCGGGACCTGGTGCGCCTTGATGTGGCCAAGGAGCTGACTTTTTCCGGCCGTATCGTGGAAGCGGTGGAAGCCGCGCAGTTGGGTCTGGTGACGCGGATCTGCGATGATCCGCTGGCCGAGGCGCATCAAATGGCCGCCGAATATGCCGCCAAAAACCCCAACGCGATTGTGGCGGCCAAGCACCTTTTTGAGACCGCCTGGCACGCGGACGCCGAGGCCGGGCTGAAACTGGAGGCCTCCCTGCAGCGCTCTTTGATGGGTACGCCCAATCAGATCGAGGCGGCCACGGCCAACTTCGAAAAGCGCGCGCCGCGGTTTGCGGATCGGGTATAGCCGTCCTGCGCAGCTTGACGCAGGCCCGCGATTACTATGGGGTGTCGTGGCCGGCGGCGCGGATATAGAAACGGTTCCATGTGGGACTGATCACGAGTTCGTTGATGCATACGTGGGGCGGCTGTTCGGCCACCCAGGCGATGGCCGCGCCCATGTCCTCCGATTTCAGCATGCGGGCCCGATCTTCAACGGTGGGCGGAATGGGGCGTTGGGCCATGATCGGCGTGTCCACTTCTCCCGGACAGATGACGCAGGCGCGGATGCCATTGACGCACTCTTCCATGTTGATGTTTTCGGTCAGTGATACCACGGCATGTTTGCTGCTGTTGTAGGCAGGGCCGACCAGGGCCGATGTGTGGACGCCGGCCCAGGACGAGATGTTGATCACCAACCCGTTCCGGCGGGCGCGCATGTAAGGCAATGTCGACCGGGTGCAGTAAAAAGTACCGTTCAGATTGATCCGGATCACGTCGTCCCAACCGGCGGTCGACTGATCCTTCCAGTGGCGATGTTTGGTATTGATGCCGGCACTGTTTACCAGGACATCCACAGCGCCGTGGCGTTCGACGATGGCTTCGACGGTGCGCTGCACGGCGGCGGCATCGGTCACGTCCAGGGGGGCTGTTTCGACCTTGCCGCCGCTTTTTCGTATGTCGGCCGCTTCCCGTTCCAACACCTCCGCACGGCGGCCCGACATCACCACCAGGGCTCCCCTGGCCGCCAGTGCTTGGACGCCCGCCAGGCCGATTCCTGTTCCGGCACCTGTCATCCAGACGATCTTTCCTTGCAGCATATCCGTCTCCTTTCATGCGTGGGTTCAGATGAAATTGGAACGAATCCTATTGGGGCGCAGGGCGAACGTCAAGTCTCAACCGCCGCTGGCATTATAGCTGTCCTGGGCGGTCACCATGTTCAGGATTTTGTGGTATGTGCGGATGCGGTCCACGTACTGCACGGCTTCGGTGCCGCGCGCGTATCCATGGGTCAGTTTCTGATAGTAGAGTCGCTGCTGCAGCAAAGGCAGCACATCGCGCACACCGCGCCAGGTGTTGTCCGCTTTTCCCATGTCGCGGGCCAACTGACGAGCATCGAGCAGATGTCCCAGCCCGATGTTGTAAGCCGCCAGAGCCATCAGGGTGCGGTCCGGTTCAGCGATGTCCTCCCCCACCTGCCGATGCAGTCGGGCCAGGTAGCGGGTGCCGGCGGAAATCACCTCCTCCACACCCAACCGGTCGGTCAACCCCAGGGTTTTGGCCGTGTCCTGGGTGATCATCATGATGCCGCGCACCCCCGTGAAGCTGACGGCCTTCGGGTTCCAATGGGATTCCTGGTAGGAGAGGGCGGCCACCAGTTGCCAATCCATTCCGTTTTGCTCAGCGGCCGCCTCGAAGTAAGTCTGGTAGCGCGGCAAGCGGTCATAGATCCTTCGCCGGTAGCGGGCCAGATCCACATAGTCGAAATCTTCCAGATGGCTGTAGTAGTGGGTGACCAGACCGGCGAGCAGCTCCTCGGTCGCAGGTTTGGTGAACCACCGGCGTACGGCTTGTAAAAGGTGGCGGTCCCGGGGTTTGACGGCCCAGCGCAATTTTTGCGGCTCACTCAGGTCCAGCTGCGCCATCAACTCCGGATAAAAGCGGCGGTTCATTTTCAAGATGTTGGATTGCACCACGGCGAGGGGCAGGTCGCGGTTCCAGATCATCAGGAGCAGTTCTTCACTGCTTTGGTTGGGAAAGGTATGCCA
>JAGTVD010000184.1 GCA_018224505.1 Desulfatitalea sp.
CGCATCCAGATGCCGGGCCAGTGCTTTGGCGACGGTGCTTTTGCCCGTAGCGGGCATGCCGCACACCACCCACAGCACCGGCCGGGAGTAGCGCAGGGCATATCCATAGGCCAGTTGCTGGTGGCGCCGGATCTCGCGCTCCAACGGCGGCCGTTGCTCCGCATCGACCTGTCCCAGACGCAAGCAATTCACCTTCAACCGCACCATGGCCCGATAACATTTGTAGAAATCAATCAGGGTGTAGAGGTCGTTGTCTCCTGAAGCCGTCACATAGGCGGCCAGGAAGGCGTCGGCAATGGCGGGAAAACCGATGAAGTCCAGGTCCATGGCCAGAAAGGCCAGATCCGCGGCCACATCGCCGAAACGAAAGCGTTCATTGAACTCGATGCAGTCGATGACCTGGATGGTGTCCCGGGTGAAGTAGACATGGTCGGTGCGCAGGTCGCCGTGGCCATCACGGATGCAGCCGTCCGCGATGCGGCGTTCGAACAATGCCTTGCGGCGGTGCAGGAAGGCGCGGGTGGCGGCCCGGATGATGTCGAACGTTCTCCGGTCGATGGCTGTCCCCGCATGGGGTTCGATTTGGGAGAAGTTCTCCTCGCAGTTGCCCCGCACGGTCTCCCAGGCGCCGATGGCGGCGGTTTCTTCATCCTGGCGGGCATCGGTGTAAAAACGGGCCAGGTGGCCGGCCAGGGCGGCCACCGCGGCCTTCTCCAATCGGCCGTCGGCCAGCATCCGCCCCATGACGGCTTCATCGGGCAGACGGCGCATTTTCACCGCGTACTCCACCACCTGCCCCGCCCCCTCTAGAGAATAAGCGTCATCCCGCGTGATGGCCACCACGTCCAGATAGACATCCCGACTCAGACGGCGGTTGAGGGCCACCTCTTGGCGGCAGTAAAATTTTCGCCGGTCGAGGGCGGTAAAGTCGAGAAACCCAAGATCCAGCGGCTTCTTTATTTTATAGACAAAGTCCCCCGCAAGCGCCACGAGGGAGATATGGGTCTCGCGGATTTCGATCCGATCCGCCGGGTGGGGATAGAATTTCGGATCGCGCAGGGCGGCGGCCAATTCCCTTAGGGGCTGTTCGGTCATGGCAATTGCAAATCCTCGTAGAACTGCAATGTTTGCTGTGCGATACGCTCCCAACTGAAATGGGCTTCCACCCGTTGGCGTGCGGCCAGGCCCATCTGGCGCCGCTTTTCCGGTGCGGCCATCAGTTCGTTGATGGCGTCGGCCAGATCGCGTGAATAGCGCATGGGTTCCCGGGGCTCGGGATCGTCCGATCCCACTGGCGCAAAGGGGACCAGCAGTCCGGTCTCTCCATGTTCCACCACCTCGGGGATACCGCCCACCGCGGCCGCCACCACCGGGGTATGGCACGCCATGGCCTCCAAGTTGATGATACCGAAGGGTTCGTACACCGAGGGGCAGACAAACAGCGCCGCCTGGCTGTAGAGAACGACCAGGTCGGTTTCGGGCACCCTATCGGAAACCCATATGATCGATCCGCTGAAGGCCTGTCGGGCGGCGGCCACGCGGTCGCGCATCTCCTTGGCGATCGCCTCGGTGTCCGGCGCGCCGGCGCAAAGCACCACCTGGGTACCCTCGCGCAAGTAGGGCAAGGCGTTGACCAGGTGGATAATCCCCTTCTGCCGCGTCAGGCGGCCGACGAACAGCACATAAGGCCGGGCCGGGTCGATCCCGTAGGCGTCCAGGGTGGCGGGATTTTCCGTGGGTCGGTAGCGCCGGATGTCGATGCCGTTGTAGATCACCCGCACCCGTTCCGGCGCGATGCCGTAAAGCGCCTGCACATCGTTGCGCATGGCGCCGGACACAGCGATAATGCCATCGGCGTTTTGCATGGCCGTGCGCTCTAGCCACATACTGGCGTAGTAGCCATTGCCCAACTGCTCCTTTTTCCAGGGGCGGTGGGGTTCCAGGGAGTGGGTGGTGACCACCAGGGGAATTTGCAGAATCTGCTTGAGAAGACACCCTGCCAGATAGCTGTACCAGGTGTGACAGTGCACCACGTCGGCTTCTGCCGCTGTGCCGGTCATTACCAGATTCCGGAAGAGCGGATCGAGAATGCGCTGCTGGGCCAGACCCGGCCACTCGCGCCCGGTGATTCCGGAGACGCGCAACCGATCCTGACGGATCTCCTGGTCGCCGAAGCACAGCACCTCCATCCGGTGCCGCCCGTCGTCAAGGCCCAGCAGCGCCGAACTCAGGTGATTGACATGCACCCCGGCCCCACCATACACATGGGGCGGGTACTCATTGGACAAGAACAAGATGTTCATGGAATAACTCCCGCCTTTTTATTCTTCTTCCGCCCCCGCCCCACTTTTAAAAAACACCACCCCCAGCGGCGGCAAAACCAGCGTCAACGAATGGGACATGCCGTGGGTCGGCACGGGGGCCGCTTCCACGCTCCCCTGGTTGCCCTGACTGCTGCCACCGTATTGGCGGGCGTCGCTGTTGAGCACCTCGTCCCATATGCCGGCCCGCGGCGCACCCACCTGGTAGTTGTAAATTGGAATGCCGCTGAAATTGCAGACCACGATGACCTGTTCTGCAGGGGATTTGCCGGTGCGGATCAGGCTGAGCACGGATTGGTGGGAATCGTTGCAATCGATCCATGCGAATCCTTTGGATTGGCAGTC
>JAGTVD010000185.1 GCA_018224505.1 Desulfatitalea sp.
CAGGCGTTGCCGGCCGATTCGATTGGATTCATTCCGTCAGTTGAAGCCGCAGCTGGCAGGCAATCAGGCCCTATTTGAATGGTGTTGAGATAAGCTAACAGTATCTTGCTGTATAGCGTTTTATCACAGCACTGTGACAGATCCGGTCACAACCTGGAAAAAATGAACGATTGCAAAAGAAATACTGGATTCATAGGTTGAAAGGCACTCCCTGGTATCCGGTACTCGATTGTCAGGGCGATAATCAGTTTTATAACACAAATAGTGTCGGTTTGGGTTGTTGAAGGCGAATACGATTCGCTGGTCGAATATGATCTGCAATTGATATTCCATTTGCAGGGTCAATTCAAATCCGATAGGGCCCTGATCTGCCGACATTGTATTGCGGGAAATCCGGCCAGGCCCTATAATGAGTTCATTTTCAGAAAGCGGGCCAACCTGCAAGGAGGGAACCATGGAGCGTCATCCGCTAGTCGCCACGCGGCAGGAGAGCATGCTGCTGATCATCGATTGTCAACAGGCCATGCTCAAGGTGATGGATGGATGGAAACCGATTGCGGCGCAGATCCGCAAACTGACGGTGGCCGCCAACCGCCTGGAGGTGCCGATATTGCTGACCGAGCAGTACCGGAAGGGTTTGGGTGTCACCATTGCCGAGGTGTTGCGGGAGATCAAGTCGCCGCGGGTGTTTCACAAGGAGCATTTCAGCGCCTGCATGGAACCCGAGTTCCTGCCCACGGTCGAGGCGTATGCGCGCCCCAAGATTGTGGTGGTGGGCATGGAGACCCATGTGTGCGTTCTGCAGACCTGCCTGGATCTGATTCGGGCCGGCTATCAGGTGCATCTGGTGGCCGATGCGGTGGGCTCCCGGGTGACCGACAACCGCGATATCGCCCTTGCTTTGATGCGTGATGCCGGCGCGGTGATCAGTTCGACGGAGATTGTTATTTTTCAGTGGGCTTGCCGCGCCAACACGGATGAGTTTCGTAAAATTCTGCCGATCGTCAAGTAGTAAGGGTTTGAGAACAGTGTTGCAAGATGTTGAAACAGGAGGCTTTATGCAAGAGGAGAGAACGGCAAGCCAGAGCAGCCTGGTGGTGTCCCACCTGGTGCTGCCCGCTGATACCAACCCGGCGGGCAACGTGCATGGCGGCGTGATCATGAAGCACATCGACAATGCCGCCGGCATCGTGGCGTACCGCCATGCCCGCAGCAATGTGGTGACCGCGTCCATCGACCGTCTGGATTTTCACAACCCGGCCTTCGTGGGCGAGTTGCTGACCCTTAAATCCAGCTTGAATTATGTGGGCCGCAGTTCCATGGAGATCGGGGTGCGGGTGGAGGCGGAAAACCTGCTCAGCGGAGAGGTGCGGCATATCGCTTCGGCCTATCTGACCTTTGTCTGCCTGGATGAAAACCACCGCCCCAAGCCGGTGCCGGGCCTGCGGTGCGAATCGGATGAGGAGGGCCGGCGCAACCAGGAGGCCATCGCGCGCACCCAATTGCGCCGTTGTGAGAAGCAAAAGGAAAAGGCCAATTCCTGATCGGCGCCGAGCAAGGAGATGTGATGACCGATTGTATCTTTTGTCGCATTGTGGCCGGCGAGGTGCCGGCCAGCAAGGTTTATGAAGATGCGCACACTTTGGCGTTCATGGACTTGGGGCAGGTCAATCCCGGCCATGTGATTGTGGCGGTCAAACCCCATGTGGAGAATATCTACGGGCTATCGCCGGAGCTGGCCGCCGCGGCGTTCCAGGCCGCGGCCAAGGTGGCCCGGGCAGCCAAGCAGACCCTGCAGCCGGACGGCATGACCTTGCTTCAGGCCAACGAGCCGGCCGGTTATCAGACCGTATTTCACTTCCATCTCCACGTGCTGCCCCGGCACCACGACGACGGCGTGACCTTCAATTGGCCGGCCAAGAACCCGCCCCGGGAGGAGTTGGATCGGTTGGCGGGTATTCTCAGGGCCGAGCTTACGTGATTAAAAAACGGCGCGCCTCGTTGGGCAGAACCGGCAGCACGCTGATGGTGTCGTCCCGGCCGGCGCCGGTGACCTGGACGGCAGTGGTCGAAGTTTCCGGGGCTTTGCTGTACCCGGCGCAGATGGCGGCAGCCAGGTAGACCATCTCCCGGGGGCCGCCGCCGGGCATGATCACCGTGGGGCCTGGCCGGCCGGTGGTCTTGAGCAGCAGATCCTGCTGGGGGTCATAGAGGCGCGCCAGTTGCTCGTTGTCCTGCTGGGTGCGGCCCACGATGATCTTGGTGGCCGGCCCCAGGCGCATGTGGCGGCCATGCTGCAACAGGTGCAGGGCGCCGGGTAACAGTGCGGCGTCGTGGTCCATCAGGTCCTTGAGGCGCCGGGAGTAGCCGCGGTCGGTGAGCAGGCAGCCGCCGGCCGGGGCCGGGTATTCGGTGATGCCGTAGTGGGCCGCCAGGGCGATCTGGGGTTTGCGCGAACGGCCGCTCAAATCGAGCAGCCGGGTGCGGTCCACCAGGCCTTGCTGCTCCATGGGGGTTTCGGGCAGGCGCAGGGCGCTGAGCGGCCGCAGGATGGCGTCGGCAAAACCGGAGTGTTTGGCCACATAGCGCAGGGACGAGGCGGTCTGGGACATGGGGCGCTGGCCCAGCACCTCTCCACTGAAGAGAAAATCGAAGCCGTGGGCCCGCATGTATTCGCCGGCCTTGCGGAACATCAGGGCGTGGCAGTCCATGCAGGGGTTCATGTTCTTGCCGTAGCCGGCCCGCGGCGCGGTGAGCATGGCCAGGTAGTCGTCGGTGATCTCCAGTACGTGCAGCGGGACACCGGTGGCCCGGGCGGCCTGGCGCGCCTTGGCGGCGGAGAAAAACGGGGTTTCGAAATTGATCCACTCCACGTGGACGCCCTGGTCCCGCAGCACCAGGGCGGACAGCATGCTGTCCAGGCCGCCGGAGCAGAGCCCCAGTGCGCGAATGGTCCGTTGTGCTTCTTCCAAAGACATAAGTTACATCTCTCCATACTGCTTGAGCTTGTTGTGCAAAGTCTTGCGGGTGATACCCAGGCGACGGGCCGCTTCGCTCTTGTTGCCGTCCGCCGCCGCCAGGGCTGCCAGGATCGCTTCGCGCGCGATGGTTTCCAGCGGCCGGTTGCCCGGGCCCGCGGCGGTGTCCGTTGCTGCGCCGGGCTGCGCCGGCGATGGGCCGTCCTGCGCCGCCGCGATGGCAATGGGCAGTTGTTTTTCGGTGATATAGTCGCCGGTCATCAGGATGACCGCCCGTTCAACGGCGTTTTCCAGCTCCCGCACATTGCCCGGCCATTCATGCTTGAGCAGCAGGTCCATGGCCTGGGGGGAGAACCCTTTGACCGCTTTGCGGTTTTTGACGGCGAAGCGTTCGAGAAAGTGCTGGGCCAGCAGGGGGATGTCGTCGGTTCGCCGGCGCAGGGGCGGCACTTCCAATGTCACCACATTGAGCCGGTAGTACAGATCTTCCCGGAAGCGGCCCGCCGCCACCTCTTTGGTCATGTCGCGGTTGGTGGCGGCGATGATGCGCACGTCCACATGCAGGGTCTGCTGGCCGCCGACGCGCTGGATTTCGCGCTCCTGGATCGCCCGCAGCAGCTTGGCCTGCATGGTGGGCGAGGTTTCGGAAATTTCGTCGAGAAAAAGGGTGCCGCCGTCGGCCTGTTCGAACCGGCCCTCCCGGGCGCGGTCCGCGCCGGTGAACGCACCTTTCTCGTGTCCGAACAGCTCCGATTCCAGCAGGGTTTCGGTGATGGCCGCGCAGTTGACCACCACCAGGGGGTTGTCCCGGCGGGGGCTGTTGAAGTGGATGGACCGGGCGATCAGCTCCTTGCCCGTGCCGCTTTCGCCGGCGATGAGCACCGTGGCCTCGGCCGGGGCGATCATGGCCAGCATGTCCAGCATCGCTTTCATGGACGGACTCCGGCCGATGATGTTGTCGGCATGGAAGCCGGCGCCCAGCTTGGCTTTGAGCTGCCGGTTTTCCGCCTTCAGACCGGCGTGCTCCCGGGCGCGGGCGATGCTCAGTTGTAGGGCGTCGAAATCCAGGGGTTTGATCAGGTAATCGTAAGCCCCGGCTTTGAGGGCTTCCACCGCAGAGGACACCGAGGAGTAGGCGGTCATGATGATAATGGGAATGGCCGGATTGTAGGCCTTGATCTCCTTCAAGGCGTCGATGCCGCTCATCCGGGCCATGCGGACATCCATGAGGATCAAGTCGACGGGGCCTTGTTTGACGCGGGCCGCGGCGGCGGCGCCGTCATCCGCCGTCTCCACCTGATAGCCCCAACTGCCGACAAGGGTTTTGAGCGTGGTCAGATGACCCGGGTCGTCATCCACCACGAGTATGGTTTCACGCATCGGCAACCTCCGGGGGTTGGGATATGTCGGTGGCGCACGGCAGGGTGAGCGTAAAGCGCGTGCCCTGGCCGGGGGTGCTCTCCACGGCGATGCGGCCGTCGTGGGCCTCGATGATTTTGTGCACGATGGCCAGTCCGAGACCGGTGCCCCTGGTTTTGGTGGTAAAATAGGGATTGAATATCCGGTCCATGTCCGCCGGATCGATGCCGCTGCCGGTGTCGGCGATGTCGATGCGCACATGGGCGTCGTCGGCCGGGGTGCTGGACACGGTCAGGCGTCCGCCCGGGGACATGGACTGGATGGCGTTAAGGTAGAGGTTGAGCAGGCATTGGGCCAGCCGGTCGGGGTCGATCAGCGCGTCGCACAATGTTGGGGCCAATGTTGTGTCAATGGTGATATGCCGGGCGGCGGCATCTTGTTGCACCAGTTGCAGCGAGCGGCCCAGCAAGGCATTGATGTCGCTGCGGCGCGGGGCTACATCCGACGGCCGGGCAAATTCCAGCAGGTCTGTGATCACCCGGTTCAAGCGATCCACTTCCCGGGACATCACCTGCGCCGCCTCGCGATCCGGGCTGTCAGCAGGGAACTTGCCGGCGAAGTAGGTGGCCATGCCCTTGATGGAGCTCAAGGGGTTGCGGATCTCATGGGCCACGCCGGCGGCCATGCCGCCCACGGCGGCCAGCTTTTCCTGGCGCCGCACTTCGGCCTGCAACCGCCGCAGCTCGCCAAGGTCCCGGACAATGAGCACATGGCCCACGAACTGTCCGGCTTCGTTGAGGATGCGTTTGGCGCTGACGCTGATCGGCACGCTGCGGCCGTGGGCCGCGTCACAGGTCATTTCCTGGTCGGCCACCGTTCGGCCTTGCGCCAGTTGCGCGATAAGGGCGCTCAGGGCACCGGGCAGCACCTGTTCGGGGGATCGCCCCAGTGCCTGGTGCCGGGGTATCGCAAAAAGACCCTCGGCGGCGGAATTGAAAAAGGCGATGCGCCCGTCGCTGCCGGTGGCGATGAGCCCTACCGGCAAATGGGTCACCACCTCGTCGGCAAAGGCGCTGGTGTCCTGCAAAGAGCGTCGGGCGGCGCGGTAGCTGTTCATCCAGAAAAGGGAGACGAATCCGGCGAACCCCAGCAGCAGCAGTCCGGCGGACATGGCGAGGGTGTGGCGCACGGCCACGGCGACCATCTCTTCCAGTGGCTGCATGTCCAGGGCGACGGTGATGAAGCGCTCGGCTTCCGGCTGGCCATCGGGCAACGAATGGGTCTCCGGTGCCATGCCCCGGCGCCGCATGCCCTCCATGCCCTGGCTTCGGGGCCGGCGGGGCGGGGTCAAGGGCCGGAAGGGACGCAGCACCTCGAAGGCCTGGCGGCCGTCGGCCAGCACCAACACTTGCTTTTGCTCCTCGAAGGTCGGGGGTAACAGCAGGGCGGGCCGGTGGGTATGAAGGGGCTCACCGATGCGGTCCGGATCGCTGTGGGCCAGCACCGTGCCGTCGGCGTCGATCAGGGCGATATAGAGCACTTCGGGCAGCAGGGCGCTCTCCTCCAGCAACCGCTGCACCTGGTTGCCGCCCCACATCATGCCGGTCATTCCGGTGCGTGCCCCGGCCTCCACCGCCCGGATCAGGGCCACTCCCCGGGCGCTGAGCACCTCGGTCATGTGACTTCGGTCCCGCCGGATGTTCTGCATGGCCAGCACCACCACCACCACCAGCAATATCAAGGCGGCGCCCAGGATAATCCAGGGCGAAGTGCGCATCCCCGGGCTGGGGTTGGGTGTGGAAAGCTTCATGGGGGGAAAATAGGCGTTTGTGGGTAAAATGTAAACAGGGAGGTTGGTTGTTAGAACTCATGCCAGACATTCCTAAGCCCTGTCACGGTATACCGAATAAGAGTAAATATAAAATGAGCATGAAGCAGGCCAAATACATAGAAACGAAAAAGACCCAAGCCCTTATGATGTCGGCCCGTTTGGCGTAGCGCCGCACTAGGGGCACATCTATTAAGGGATCATCCGGCTGATTCCAGATACCAATAGGTAAAACCATGGCATGAGAATACCAAAGTGCCCGGTAGCCTATGCCATCCCAGGACGCCGGGCGCGGCAGACCATCCGCCCGCATCTCTCGCTCAATCCTGGCCATCGTCAGCCGTGCAAAAAAAATCCATGATAAGAAGCCAGCCATCGTAACTACAAGGAACACAAAAAGAAACGCCCCCTCTGCTCTCTCAAACATAAACATATTTACCAGCCCCTGTCCCATATCAATGATGACACTCTTTTCCCGACCCTGTCACCGGCATACCCAGCGGCTAAACCGATGGCAACACCACCGGCAATCAACACTACCCATCCCGCAGGGGTTAGCGTTAAAGTCATTTTTGCAATGAGCGAGGCGCCACCGACGACTGCGGCCCTTCCGATGGTGCCTCCAA
>JAGTVD010000186.1 GCA_018224505.1 Desulfatitalea sp.
AGCCGACCCTCGGACCCGTCCCCTGCATGGCCGGGGGCCGGAACGATGCCTTCCCGGCCATCGGCACCTCGATGCGGGAAACCTCACGCTCACGGCGACATCCAGCCTGCGCGTGAGGGAAGGGGGTGGAGCGGGAGACGAGGTTCGAACTCGCGACATTCAGCTTGGAAGGCTGACGCTCTGCCAACTGAGCTACTCCCGCACCAAGGGTGCCACGAACAATTCGTGGGAAACCCGTTTCGAGATCTGATGATCCGCAAACAATCAAGACGAGGACAACTGTCCTGAGGAGATTTGCATAATATACAGCCAGATAATCGTCCACCTCGTAGTGCGTGTGATCCCGACCCCGGAATCTTCTACATCGTGCCGATCAGAAATGGTGGTGGGGGGAGGATTCGAACCTCCGAAGGCTTTGCCGGCAGATTTACAGTCTGCTCCCTTTGGCCGCTCGGGAACCCCACCTGAATTTATGATTAAAGCGTAACTCCTGGAGCCAGCGAAGGGACTCGAACCCCCGACCCACTGATTACAAATCAGTAGCTCTACCAACTGAGCTACGCTGGCATCGAACACATCGATTGATTATTTAAGGCCATCATATTAAAGATCCGCCCAGGCCCCAAAGGATGCCAAGGTGATTAAAAATGCGATCTTTACTCATTCTGGGTGAAAATAACAAGCCCTTATTTTGAAAAAAATAGTACATTATGCAGAATTATTGGGATTTATATTACTATATCTCTTATTTGCTCCGATTTTATCCATATTTCGGCTAATTTTTAATAAAGCGTTTGCGCATCACCTTCCAAACAACCATTTTACACAATCAAGCCCGCTATGCGGCCTCCATTGCGCCCATCCATCCAAACGTTTAGACCCACTCCCGAAGGGTGGACTGCTTTTTTTTCTAAAGATTATGCCTGTCAGGCCGAAACAGTAGGTGAAAGGTGCAATTGCCGATAATACTTGACAGAAACCATCCGATACATGATATCGTGCGGGCACCTGCAAACGGGGAACCGATGTCGTTTCCTTTTAAATAAGTGCCTTATTGACAATCGTCCATCCTTGCAACCTAAAAATTGAGAGCAACTATGCAACACCAAAAAAAAATGGCGGAGAACACACTGAAAACGTTATCCCTTGGGCTCCTGCTCCTCTTTGCATCCATGATGATCAGCGGATGTGCGTTCGGCCCCCTGCGAAGCCAGGATGCCGATGTCCGCCCCGCCGCGCCCATGGCTGAACAAAAGGACAATGAGACGGAATATGACGATCCGGATCAATCTCAATCCGGAACCTCCGCAAGTCCCAGGGCCATACGCGCCACCAAATCCGCCAGAACGCCAGTCGATACTGAGGAAAGAATACTGGCGGTATCGACGGGTTCGGCCTTGAAAGCCCTGCGCGAATGCCCGGAAACCAATCCCGAATGCGCCGCCGAAGGGGTGGACCCCACCAAAGAGGGCCAGTCAAGGCTGGATGAAGCCCTTCACCTGTGTGAAATTTCCCAATCGTTCTGGCAAAAAGGGGAGTTGGACAGCGCCCTTGACGCACTGGACAATGCATATGCCCTGATCCTGGATGTCGACACCCGTTACGATGATGTCGAGTTGATCCAGCAGAAGGAAGATCTCCGTTTCCTGATTTCCAAACGCATCCTGGAGATCTATGCCTCCCGGAACATTGTGGTCAACGGCAACCACGATGCCATTCCAATGGAGATGAACAGCTATATCGAAGCTGAGCTGCGGCGATTTACCACTGGTCACGAAAAGGACTTTTTCCGTCGATCCTACCAGCGCTCCGGCCGTTATCGGCCTTATATCCTCGAGGTACTCAGGGAGGCCGGACTGCCTGAAGAGCTTTCCTGGCTGCCTTTGATTGAAAGCGGCTACATGGTCAGGGCGCTGTCCAGCGCCCGTGCGTTGGGACTGTGGCAGTTCATCCCGTCAACGGGTTACAAGTTCGGCCTGAGCCGCACCCATTATGTGGACGAACGCATGGACTTCGTGAAATCGACCCATGCGGCCGTCGAATACCTCAAGGAGCTGCACAATATTTTCGGCGACTGGGCCACCGTTCTCGCCGCTTACAACTGCGGCGAGGGGCGTGTCTTGCGAACCATTCGGACGCAAAATGTGAACTACCTGGACAACTTCTGGGACCTCTACCAGCGGCTGCCACGGGAAACCGCCCGCTATGTGCCCCGGTTTTTCGCCACACTGCACATCGTCAAGAATCCGGAACGATACGGCCTGAACCAAGTGGACTTTGATGCGCCGTTTGACTTTGATGAAGTTGAAATGAACCGCGAGGCTCACCTGCGGGATATCGGACCGGCCATCGGCACGGACCTGGCCACCTTGGAAGCCCTCAACCCCGAACTGCGCCACCGTATTGTACCGCCCGAATCCTATACCCTGAGAGTCCCCGCCGGCAGCGCAGACCAACTGCTGGCCCAAATCGACGCCCTTCCCAAGGCCCAGTTGCCCCAACAAGCGCAAACCTTGCACACCGTGCGTTCCGGTGAGACCCTCGGCACCATCGCGCGCCGATACAACACCAGTATTAATCGTATCATGCGGGCCAACAACCTGAGGAGTTCACATTTCATTCGCGCCGGAACACGGCTCCGCGTTCCCCTGTCAGGCACTGCGGCGGTCGCATCCGCGCCCCCCCGGCAGCAACCCTCGGCACCTCCGGCTTCCGGGATGCATACGGTGGCCAAAGGCGATTCCCTGTGGAACATCGCCAATCGCTACAGCACCACCGTTCAGCAGATCACGTCCCTGAACCGCTTATCCTCCAATACATTGCAAATCGGTCAACGGTTGCGCATTCCGGGCCACCAACCCAAGCCCCTGCCCAACGTCAGCGATTTGAACACCTACCAAGTCAAACGCGGCGACAGCCCGTTCACCATCGCCCGCAAACACAACATGCCGCTGGACAGGTTTCTGCGCATCAACAAAATGACCAATCGCAGCACAATCTATCCGGGGCAGGAGGTTTATATCGACTGATGCGGATCGTCGCCGGGATCGGCGCCAGGCCCCATGCAAGCAGGCCTTGAAATTTTCAAAGCATGTTAAAACACGATCATTCGAATGCCAAATGAAGGTGTTCCGGTAAAATGGAAAGGACGCCAACCTTCATTTGGCATTGCTATTTTCGACGATGCCTGATCCCTGCACCGCAGACATTCGCCGTTTCCTTTTTCCCGGCACTGTGGTATGGGAATACGGTTAAGATATCCGATCGATCATGCTCGATCCGCCCATTTGCTGTGTATGTCGGCAAATCGCCTCCGTAGCTCAGGGGATAGAGCAGCAGATTCCTAATCTGTTGGCCGCAGGTTCGATTCCTGCCGGGGGCACCATATGAAAATGGGAAATGGTGATTATATTTTAACAGTCCAAAAGAAAGCTCGCCGCCTTCCGCGCACTGGTAGCAAAGGTTGCCACACTTTGAGTGGGTTTATGAAGTCCCAATGGATCATTGTATTCATCGTTTGTTGTTTGATCGCCGTCCTCTGCCAGGACATGGCCTATGCCCGTAACACCGGCACTAATCCGGCGGCGTTGATGCACGAGCGCTACCAATCGGTGCGCATGGCGCTCAAGAGCAATCCCTTCGGCCAACCCCTCCATCTGGTCTCGAGCCGCGAGGCCGACCACACCGCGGCGCAACTGAGCGCCGTACTCGATCACCCCTTCGACACCTTTGCCGAAGCTTTCAAAACGGCCGATAACTGGTGCGAACTGATGATGCTGCATCTCAATATCAAATATTGCGATGCCGAGGAAAAAGGGCCGAATCACCTTCTAACGGTCTTTGTGGGCAGAAAACATGAACAGCCGTTGGAATCGGCCTACCGAGGTGAATATGACTACCGGTTGGTGGCGGCTGGGCCGGACTACCTTCAGATATCCATAGGTGCCGACAAGGGGCCGTTCCAGACCCGGAACTACCAGATTCTTCTGGAGGCGGTCCCCCTTGACCACGACCGCACTTTTATTCATTTTGCCTACGCCTATGACTTCGGTGTGTTGGCCAGAGCCGCCCAGTCGCTCTATTTTCGGACCGTGGGCCGCGACAAGGTCGGTTTTACGACGATCGAGGACCCAAACAGCGGTCAACGGATATACATCGGCGGCGTCCGCGGTGCCCTGGAACGCAATATCATGCGCTATTACCTCGCCTTGCAAGCATATCTGAACGGCTTTTCCGAACCCTCTGCGCAAAGGCTCGAAAAGCGGTTGCTGGAATGGTTCGCGCTTACTGAACGCTACCCACTCCAGCTCCGTGAGATTGGACGCAACGACTATTTACACATGAAGCGACAGGAATTCGAACGGCAGCAGTCCGGGGCTGAATCGCTCAGCCCCGCAGGTGCTGTCATCTGGTAGGCGTTCCGAACCATTGGGTTACAGCCTTTTGAAGCCCTCACGGGTGATATAAGCGAAGGCGAGCGGCTCGGATACCTCTTCGTCCACTTCGGCCAGGTGCTCCATCTCCTGACGCACGGCGCTCATGATTTTATCCAATCCTCCTTTTTGTTGTACCAGCTGGTGCAAATGGTGTTCGAGCTTGATAATGCGCGGCACGCTGAAACTGGTGCCGATCTCGTCACTGTCCAGTAAAGGCTGCTTGCGCTTGGTCCACAGTAAGTAAAGACGAAAGGCATTGTCCGGATCCTGTCGGGTATATCCCCCAAGGATGAAAAGCACCTGGTGGATGGGATCGATGGGCTGAACCTGGCAAGTTCTGCGCATGAACCGTTCATACTCCGTTGCAAGAAACGGCAATGCCGCCTTATGAATATCGTCCACATAGATCAGGTTCTCATCGTCCACAAAACGCTTCAGTGCCTGGCACATCGCCTCGCCGGCAACGGCACCGCCGTTTAGAATGGCCGCATAATCGGTCAGTTGTTGCAGACGCTCGACCTTTGTTTCGATGAGGTTACCGTTACCATCGACATCTAAAGCTTTGCTGTCCGCACCCAGTACGATACCGTCCTGGTATTTACAGGCAATCAATTGGGACATATTGGCCTCCTCAACATACGTGTTGTTGCCGCTACCACCGTTGTCGGTAACTTTATATATGGCATATGGCACCATCTTGTAACGGCCGGTCATGATGCCGTTTACATACAGTAAAGCAGCCGAAACAAAATGTCAGGGGGGCGGCGATGCCGAATCTTCTAAGACGGCACCTTGCGGCCTTGATCCATGCGTGACCGCCAATGATCGAGTCGCTGCTTGATCATTTTCTCATATCCACGCTCCAGGGGCCGGTAGTAACGGGTACCTCGCAAGCGGTCCGGCAGGTAATGCTGGGGCACATAGCCGTCTTCATAATCGTGGGCATATTGATAGCCACGGCCATACCCCAGATTTTTCATCAGATCCGTGGGGGCGTTGCGGATGTGCAGGGGGACCGGCAGGCTGCCGGTTTTACGGATGGTTTCGCGCACCTGGCCATAGGCAGTGTAAATTGTATTGCTTTTAACGGCCGTGGCGAGATAGACGGCCGCCTGGGCCAGCGCCAGCTCCCCCTCGGGCGGCCCGATGAAACGGAACGCTTCCATGGCCGCCATGGATAGCTGCAAGGCATGGGGGTCTGCATTGCCGATATCTTCGGAGGCGAAGCGCACCATGCGCCGGGCCACATAAAGTGGGTCCTCTCCGGCCATGAGCATCCGCGCCAGCCAGTAGAGCGCCGCATCGGGATCGCTGCCCCGCAAGCTTTTGTGAAAAGCGGAAATCAGGTTATAATGCCCTTCACCTGCTTTGTCATATTGCAGCGCCTTTTGCTGGATGGCATGCGCCACATCTTCCAAGGTAATGGCCCGCGAGGCGCCATCGGCGGTGGGCCCCTGACGCGCCAGCGCCAAAAAGGAGGCCATTTCCAGATGGTTCAACGCCGTGCGGGCATCCCCATCACAGGTTCGCACCAAGTGCGCGACGGCATCCTCGGACAGTGCCAAACGGTGCCGTCCCAGTCCGCGATCCTCGTCCGCCAGGGCGCGCTGCAAGATGGTATGCACATCTGCTTCCGCCAATGGCTGAAGGGTTACCACCCGGCACCTGGAAAGAAGGGCGCCAATCACTTCGAAGGAGGGATTTTCCGTGGTGGCGCCGATCAAGGTCAGCAAGCCACTCTCCACGTGATGCAGGAAAGCATCCTGCTGGGCTTTGTTGAATCGATGGATCTCATCCACAAACAACACCGTGGGCTTTCCATTGCGCCGCAACTGGTCGCGCGCGTCGTCGATCACGGCGCGAATCTCCTTGACGCCGGACAGAACCGCCGAAAAGTGCACGAAATGGGCGCCGGTTGTGCGAGCGACGATGCGGGCCAGCGTTGTTTTGCCGGAACCCGGAGGGCCCCACAGGATCATGGAAAAAATTCGATCATGGCGTATCGCTTCCGCCAACAGGGTGCCCGGGCCGACCACATCCGGCTGGCCGATAAAATCGGCCAGGGTCCGGGGCCGCATGCGCTCGGCCAAAGGTCTGGATTCGGCACCGGGGCTTATTTCAGATGAAGGTGCAAAAAGATCCATGGGGTCATACCTTGATGGAACGTTCGTGAGTGTTCTGCTGTGGGGGAGAGTGAATCAAACGCGATCAAAAGGCAAGGGATAAGGGGTATTGGCCATTGACATTTCCCGGGATACGTTTGCACGACCTTGACGGAACCCTTGCAATCCCCCGGGATGATCGCATGTGCGTCGAAGAGATGGGCGAGGCGATCGCCCGGTGCAAACCCGGTCGGGATCTTTACATCCGCGCCGCAATGGTTTAATTTATGACTTCATATCAATTCTATGACATATCCAACAAGTGCGATTTTCGCAGATTATCACGACCCAAAAATAAGCCACGAAGCACAGGGCCGATGGCTATCGGGCATGGCCCGATCGGAGGGGAGCTATCATGCTTAAGATTATGAAATGGTTGGCAATCGTTTGCGCCGTCCTGACGATTGCAATTGTTTTGGCGGTTATCATTGCACCCATGGTGATCAATCTTGAAAAATACAAGCCGCGAATCGAAGCCGAGGCCGCAAAGGCATTGGGACGGCCAGTGACATTGGGCGGCCGCATTGCGCCATCCGTCTTTCCCTGGGTCGGCGTGGCCTTGTCTGATGTCCAGGTGGGCAATCCACCCGGGTTCGAGGCGCCACATTTCGCATCCGTGGGTGACTTTGAGGTCCGCATCAAACTGCTTTCCCTGTTATCCGGCAATTACGAGGTGAAGCGTTTTGTGTTGCGAGACCCGCAGATCGTCCTGGAAAAAAGCAAGGACGGCCGCTCCAATATAGACGGCCTGGGCCGACCGCTGGAGGGGGCAGCGAAGCCTCCGACCGCACCAGCCCCGGACGATGGCGCCGAACCCTCCCCAGCCGCACCGCAATTGCCCATCAAATCCCTGGTGGTGGATGAGTTTGCCATCACCAATGGCGGCCTGCTGTATATCGACCATGGCGCCGGCACCCGCCATGAAGTACGGGAAATCGACCTTGTGCTCAACGATGTTTCTCTGGAGACGCCCATCCAGCTCGATTTCCGCGCAGTAGCCGACGGTCACCCCATCGTGCTCACAGGCGCAGTGGGTCCACTGGGACCTGAGCCGGGAAAAACCCCCGTGCAGATCGATTTGCTGGCCACCTTTCTGAAGGGATTAACCGTCGCGCTTCAGGGCCATATCACGGACCTCCTGGAGACGCCGCAACTGGATTTGAAGCTCCAGGTGCGGTCTTTCTCACCGCGCAGCCTGATGGCCGATCTGAAGCAACCGTTGCCCTTCGACCCCGCCGACCCGAACGTTCTGAACGCGCTGGCGCTCTCCCTGACACTGGCGGGCACAGCGGAAAGCATCCGCTTCAGTGACGGCCAGCTCACCCTGGACGACTCGCGCATGACCTTCAAGGGTCGGGCCCGGGCGTTCGACAAGCCCGATGTGACTCTGGAGGCCGAGTTGGACCGGATCGATATGGATCGTTATCTGCCGGCCCCGTCGTCCGAAAAAGAGAAATCCGCAGCACCGGTCCCCCCCCCCGCCTCCCGTGAGCCCCCTGCGACCGATTACGCCCCCTTGCGAAAACTGCTGTTGGATGCCCGCATCTCCATTGGCGAGGCCAAGATCAAACAGGCGCGGATGCGCAATCTGGTCCTGAAAGTGACAGCCAAAAACGGCATTATCCAACTCGATCCCGTCACCCTGGACCTCTACGACGGCCGCATCGCAGCCAACACCACCATCAATGTACAACAGCAGCAGCCCCGGGCGACCACCGATCTGTCCGTCACCACGGTGCAGGCCGGGCGAATGCTCAAAGACGTGCTGGACAAGGATTTGATCGACGGTCTGCTGACCGCGGCGATCAATCTGCGTTTCACCGGTGACACCGCCGACGCCATCCGCAAAACCCTCACGGGCAAAGGCGAACTCAACTTCAACAACGGTGCCATCATCGGCATCGATCTGGCCGATA
>JAGTVD010000187.1 GCA_018224505.1 Desulfatitalea sp.
CCAGCGGTACAGGTCGCCGTCCGATCCGACGAAGCTGACAGGATTTGTGGTCCAGGCAAATTTATTAAAATAGTCATTGATCAGGAGGATGGGTGATCCCAGGAAGTTGGGGTACTTTTCGGATACGGGCATGAGGTAGGTGCTTTTTGGTTCGGGAAAGCGCCTTTGAAAAACGACCCATTTACCATCTGGAGAGAATGAGAAATCTGTGGTGGCAACATTTCCGGAAAAAATTGGGAGCAAAGCTTCGTTTTTATTCTGACTCCAAGTTACGATCATATCTTTATCTTTTCCTGCGTAAATAATGGCAAAGGGAAGGTGAAGATGGGGCACAATACGGGTAAAATTTAATTTGTCACGGGTCAGCTCCAGGGCCGCGGCTTGCACTACGGCGCCGTCGTCCATGTAGTGAAGCTGCCAACCTTCCTGCCCTTCCTCGCTTAAAAAGCAGCGCAGGGAGGTGATGGTGTCGTAATGTTCGTATTCGAGACATTCGCCGAGCCATTGTTCGGCCGCTTCTTCATCGAACAGCTGCATGTGCGGCACATCCAGGATCTCCTGGTGGCACCAGAGGGCGTTTTGAACGAAATAGCGGCAGAAATGGTCCTCGAGGGCGAGGATATGTCCCAAAAAGTAGGGGGTGAATCGGTCCATGGCTGTCCGTGGCGCGGTCCCCCGGTCCCCATAGGATTCAAGGATTTGCCCAAAGTCTGGGCAAGCCTCGACAGCCGCAAGGGGTGCCGCACGGTTTTGGGGTTGTTATTTCAGTCGAAAATCGAAGCCTGCGTGACCCCCCCGTTGCGTCCTCCGTCGTTGGCAGTCGCATTCGGGGTAGGTCGACCGTCTGCGACGAATATGGATCATCGGCGGACAAACGGCATGGATGGCGCGTCGGTTTATGACACTCTTTTTTAGATTTTCGGATCCATCCGGAAAGTGGGAAGTGTCATGGTCGCAACGCGATTCAGGGTTTTTTATGGGGTATGCCGGCTTTTGTCAATAGGGGAGGGAAAAAGGTCCAGGGCACGGTCTTGTGTGCTTTTCCCGCATATGGTAAATCATGTCCTTCAAGAACCACGACCGAAAATGATTGTGAGGAAAATCGTTATGTCCCCTGTTTTGCATCCTGACGGCCGGCCCATGCTGATCGGCAGCCAGCCGCTGACCGACCATGACCGGGCCACCGAACTGGTGCTGACCCACGTCCCTGAGATTCCCAACTGGGTCCAGTTGCCTGTTTACAAGCAAGAAGGCATGGTGGCCCAGTTCGCACCGGGGATGCCGGGAGTGGTGCTCAATGGTGACCGCATCTATGTGGATACCGCCCAACCCGATTTCGACGCCCGGATGGTGGCCTTTTTCGAGGCCTACCTGGCGGTTGTTGAGCAGCCCGACCAGCTTGCCCAAAGCCCCTTCGCGCTCAATCCATCGCTCGCCAAGGGCTTCTTCAGTCTGATCGCGGCGCTGGAAGCCCGCCTCCCGGCGGATCTCTACGCAGTCAAGGGTCAGATCACCGGGCCGTTCACCTTTTGCACCGGCCTCACCGACCAGGATCGCCGGGCCATCTTTTACGATGACACCCTGCGTGATGCCGCCGTCAAGATGATGGCCGTCAAGGCGGCCTGGCAGGTGCAGCAGCTGGCCCGGTTCGGCAAGCCCGTGATCCTGTTCATCGACGAACCGGCCTTGGCCGGCTATGGCTCTTCGGAGTTCATCAGCATCTCCCGGCAGGATATCGTCCAATGTCTGGCTGAGGTGATCCAGGCGGTGCATGACCAGGGCGGCGCGGCCGGCGTGCATGTGTGCGCCAACACCGATTGGTCGCTGCTGCTGGATGCCGGGGTGGATATTGTCAATTTCGATGCGCATGGCTACTTCGACAAATTGATGCTCTACGGAAAGCAGTTGGCGGCGTTTATCAACGACGGCGGCTGTCTGGCCTGGGGCATGGTGCCCACCGCAACCGCCGATCAGGTGGCCGCCGCCACCCTCGACGGCCTGTGGTCCGACTGGCAAACCAAGGTCGCCCAACTGGCCGCCGGCGGCATCGACCCGCAAACGGCGCGCCGCCAGGCGTTCATTACGCCCAGTTGCGGCACCGGTTCGCTGCCACCCGACGCCAGCGCAAAGGTGCTGGCGCTGACACAGGCCCTCTCGCGGAAAATCAGGGCAGCCTGACGCCCTTTATCCGGAATCACCGCCATGCCCTGGCCATTGAACAGACGACGCAACAAGAAAGAGCAGAGGAAAACCACCATGAGCGAATCCACTTTCACCGGCGCGACCCGGTATGTACTCGATGCGGAGCTGGCCCAGATCGTCAACGTTTCCATGGCCCTGGAAATGCCCTTGCTGCTCAAGGGCGAACCGGGCACCGGCAAAACCATGCTGGCCCATGCCATTGCCGAGAGTCTGGGCATGCCTCTTGTGGTGCTCAATGTCAAATCGAGCATGAAGCTCGTGGAGGCGCTTTACCAGTACGATACCCTCACCCGGCTCAACGACAGCCGCTTCGGCGACTCCAACCGGGATGTGAGCGACATCGAGGCCTACATCAAGATGGGCAAGATCGGCCAGTCCTTTGTCGCCGACCAGCGCACGGTGCTGCTGATCGACGAAATCGACAAGGCGGACACCGATTTCCAGGACGACATGCTCGATGTGCTCGACCAGATGGAGTTCGATATCATTGAAATCGACAAAACCATCCGCGCCAAACACCGCCCGGTGTTCATCATTACCTCCAATGCCAAAAAGGATCTGTCGGACCCGTTCCTCGGGCGCTGCAACTTCCATCACATCGCCTTTCCCGATCCCAAGATGATGCGCAAGATCATCGACGTTCACTTCCCGGCGCTGAGCAGCAACCTCTCCGAAGCGGCCATCGACGCGTTTTACAATTTGCGCCAACTCGAAGGCGTCGAAAAACGGCCCGCCACCCGGGAGCTGATCAACTGGCTCCGGGCGCTGCAAAGCGACCCGGATTTCAACCCCAAGCGGTTGCTGAAAGGGGATTTGCCATTTCTGGGGGTGCTCTTCAAAAAGAGCCAGGATTTCGAACAGGCCAATCGCCTGGTGCAGCGCCGGGCCCGCTATTAAGCGTCCGAACCAATGGCGGCGCCATCATTCTTCGATTAAGGCAAGGGAGGCCTGGAAGGAAGGGCGACGCCGCAATGCATGGGTGATGGAACCTCTGGCCGGATCCGGGCGCGCAAAGCGGCCGCCGGGCATTTTGCCCATCACCCCATAGGACCCGCACCATGTTCATCGACTTCTTCTACCAGCTCAAAGAGCACGGCGTGCCGGTTTCGCCCACCGCCTTTTTGACCCTGCACAAGGCGCTCTCCAAAGGCCTGGTCACCAGCCTGGCCGATTTTTACACCGTCTCCCGCGCCGTGCTGGTCAAAAGCGAACGCTACTTCGACCTTTACGACCAGGTGTTCGCCCACTTTTTCAAGGGTGCGGAGCTGCCCGACACCGAAGGTCTGGCCCTGGACGAAATGGCCCGGGCCATGCTCGAGCAGTGGCTGCAGAACCCAAAGGAACTGGCCGATGCCCTGGGCATGGATGAATCGGAACTCAAGCGGCTGACTCCCGAGGAGTTGATCGAGTATTTCAAGGAGCGTCTCAAAGACCAGACGGAACGCCACGACGGCGGCAGTCGCTGGATCGGCACCGGCGGCACCTCCCCCGTGGGCCACTCGGGCTTCCATCCCGGCGGCATGCGCGTGGGCGGTGAATCCCGCAACAAATCGGCGGTCAAAGTGGCCATGGAGCGGCGTTATAAAGACTATTCCCTGCAAGGGCCGTTGACCGCCGCCATGATGGGTGAAGCCCTCAAGCGGCTGCGCCACCTGCGTCCCGCCGGCCCCAAGGACCAGGTCAACGTGGACAAGACCATCTACCAGACCATGAAAAATGCCGGCGAGATCGAAATCATCTTCGATCGGGGCCTCAAGGACCGCCTGAAAGTGATGCTGGCCATCGACAACGGCGGCTGGTCCATGGACCCTTACATTCCAATCGTGCAGACCCTGTTCGATTATTCACGTGCCCAGTTCAAGGAGATCAGGACCTACTTCTTCCACAACACCATTTATGAAACCCTCTGGGAAGATGCCTCGCGTTACAAGAAGCCGGTGCCCATCAACGACATGGCGCGCCGGGATCCCGAAACGCGCCTGATCCTGGTGGGCGACGCCAGTATGGCCCCCTACGAACTGATGGCCCAGGATGGCTCCATCTACATCACTGATCGCAGCGGCCGGCCCAGCATCGCCTGTCTCCAGTTTCTGGCCAAAACCTTTCCCCACGCCGTCTGGCTCAATCCCGTCTCCAGTACCCAGTGGCGCTACACCCGCACCATCCACATGATCAGCCAGATCTTCCCTATGTTCGAACTGAGCATCGACGGCCTGGAAAAAGCCATCGCCCACTTGCAATCCTGATGGGCGTGTCGGTTTAAAACAGCCGGTTCTTGCCCGTCAGCACTCCCCGGCCGCACACGATGCGGTTGATCTGGTTCGTGCCTTCGAAGATCTGGGTCAGCTTGGCGTCGCGCATCAGCTTTTCCACCACCGAGCCCTTCATATAGCCGGCGCCGCCCAGGATCTGCACGGCGTCGGTGGTCACCCGCATGGCGGCGTCCGAGGCGAAGCATTTGGCGGCCGCGGCTTCGGTGATGCAGGACCGGCCCTGGTCGAGCATCCAGCCCACCTGCAGGTACATGGTGCGGCAGGCCATCACCTGCTGGTACATGTCGGCCAGGATGAAATGCACCCCCTGGAACTGACCCACGGGCTGGCCGAACTGCACCCGTTCGTTGGCCCACCGCTTGGCTTCGTCCAGGGCGCGTTGGCAGATGGCGGTGCAGACGGCGGCGATATTGGCCCGGCCGCGGTCCAGGGCCATCATGGCCAGCTTGAAGCCCTGCCCCTCGGCGCCGATGAGGTGCTCGCGGGACAGTTCCACATTGTCGAAAAAGAGCTCGGTGACCACCAGGGCGCGGTGGCCCATTTTATCTTCCACGCGGCCCACCCGGATGCCGGGGGTGTCGCGCGGTACGGCCAGGCAGCAGATGCCCTTGGTGCCCTTGCCCGGGTCGATGGTGGCAAAGACCACCAGCAGGTCGGCATCCCGGCCGTTGGTGATGTAGCACTTGGCGCCGTTGAGAATGTATTTGTCCCCCCGTTTGGTAACGGTGGTCTGCATGGCGGCGGCGTCGGAGCCGGCTCCCGGCTCGGTCAGGCAGAAGCAGGCCGACCGGTGGCTCGCAGTCATGGGGCCGAGGAAATGTTTTTTCTGGTCATCGGTGCCGCCGATCAGGATGGGGCCGGTGGCCAGGTGGGCGATGCCGATCATCTGGCCGATGGCGCAGCAGTCGTAGTTGAGGGCTTCGGTGACCAGGTAATAGGTCACGAAATCCATGCCCGAACCGCCATAGGCTTCGGGAATGTTGGCGTACAGCAGGCCCAACTCCCGGGCCTGCTTGAGGATCGCCTCGGGGTAGACCGGCGCGGCATCATAGGCCAGGGCCACCGGAGCGATCTCACGGGCCGAGAACGCCCGGGCCAGGTCGACGTAACGTTGCTGTTCGGCGGTGAGAGAAAAATCGATCATGGCGGGTCACCTCGGAATTTGGGTTGGAATCGGCGGCGCCTTCATTCATTAGGCATCCCCTGCGGGCTCACCCCCCAAGGGCCACCTGGAAAATGCGGATATGGGCGTCGTTGGGCAGGCGGTCCTCCGGTTGTGCCACCCGGCCGTCCAGGGCCACGACGCCGGTATCTTCGGCCGTGAGATTGAGTTGCCGGGTCAGATCGGCGACGGTGGCCCCCGGCCCCAGGGTGACCACCAGCCCCCGTTGGGGGTCATAGGCGGGCATCCGCTGGGGCAGGGTGCCGTATAGCTTGACCGTCACGGTAATCATCGGAAGGTGTACACCTTGTCCAGGTCCGCATCGGTCACAGTGAACACCGTATTGTGGGGCGGTAGCGGTTCTTCATAGAAGAAGCGCGGCAACCGGTCATCCTTGGCGGTGAGACCCGCCTTGGTGTTGAACCCCTTCTCCGCCTGCAGGATGCGCACGCCCATTGCGGAGATGGCATCCGGTGCCATCTCCTGACCCAGCTTGGCGCTCAGCATGCGCGTCATGGCTTCCCGTCCCTTGGCGGAAGCCACCACGCCGCCGGCCAGGATGCACAGGCCGATGCAGTCCAGGGCCGCCATGGTGATCTGGGCCACCCGGGAGGCATCGGCCTGGCCTTCGGGTTCCAGGGGCTTGAGGGCGCCGGCCAGGTAGAGACCGAGCAGGTTGCCGGCGGTGTGATCGGCCCCCATGGTGGAAGTGGCGTAGGTGACGCCCAAACCCTGCATGGCCCGGGGATCGTAGGCGGCGATGCTTTGGCCTTTGACCGCCGGCACGCGGTGGTGGTTGAAGTGCTTGCCCACGGCCACGGGGCCGTTGCCCAGGATTTTGCCGAAATCGGTGCCCAATGCGACCTCTTCCACCATGGCGATGGCCGCCGCGCCGTCGCCGAAAGGTTTGTGGCCGGCATCCATGGCCACGGCCATGGCCACCCCGGTGTTGATGGTGTCCAGTCCGATGTCGTCACAGAGGAAATCGAGTTGGGCGATGGTGTCCAGATCGTCGACGCCGATCATGCCGCCCATGGACCAGATGGTCTCGTACTCCAGCGAGGAGGTGACATACGCTCCCTTTTCGTCCACATACTCGTTGGAGCAGTGGATGATGCACTGCGAGCAGCCCATGTGTTTGGTTTTGCCACCCCGCTCCTGCATGCGTTTGGCCAGCGCTTCGCCGCTGATTTTCTCCCACCCGTCAAATACGCCCTTGGTGGCGTTGTAGCTGGGAAAGGCCCCCAGTGCGTTGACGCCGCCGAGGATGCCGGCCGTGCCCAGGGCGGGCAGCATCTGCCCGGTGAAAGGGTTTTTCTGAATGCTCTGGGCGATGGCTTTGGCCGCCTCCTTGAAAGCTTCCGGATCGGCGATGGCATCGGCGTTCTTGCCCTCGGTGGAGACCACCACGGCCTTGAGCCCTTTGGCGCCCATAACGGCACCCAGGCCACCCCGGGCCGCCGCCCGGCAGGGCCGGTCATCCACATCGGTGGTTTGAATGGAGGCCGAAGCCAGCTGCAGTTCACCCGCCGGACCGATGCAGGCCACGGTGTTCTTGGGTCCGAAGTCCTGGAGCAGTTTGGCCGACAAGGCATAGGTGCGCATCCCTTTAAGAGCGGATGCGTCTTTCAGGACGGCATTGCCCGATGGGTCGATCACCAGCATGCCGAGGGTTCCGGCCGGCGACCGGCCCTCCACCACAATGGCCGTGATGCCCAGCTTGCCCAGGCTGGTGGCGATCTTGCCACCCGAGTTGCTCTCCTTGATGCCGCCGGTCAGAGGGCTCTTGGCACCGATGGAGATGCGGCCGGTGTTGACCAGCGGGGTGCCGCTGAGCAGTCCCGGCGCCAGGATCAGCTTGTTCTCAGGCCCCAGGGGGTCGCACTGGGGCGGCACTTCGGCATCGATCATCACCGAGGTAAGCCCCCGGCCGCCAAGGCCTGCATACTGCTGGGGAACATCTTCCACTTGAACGGTCTGGTCCGTCATGTTGACGCGGATCAATTTCATACTTCCTCCTTCTATGGTGTGGCAAAATATGGGGTTGCGATGGTGGTGCGCACCGTGCGCGGGGGACATATTGAATCCATTCATACCATACATTCATGGACGGTCCAAGGTGCAACGGTGCAACCGTGCAACCGTCCTGCCCACACCCCCAAGCGTCACTAAAACCCCATTACGGACGCAGCGCCGCATCCCCGCGACCGGGTGCACCTCCTATTGTGCCACTACGAACTGGCGATCCCGGAGGGTGGGCGGATCAGTTGCCCGGTGCATGTATCATGCAAAAAAGGTCACAGGCGATTGCCCCTGGTTTGCCGCCCGGGGCCTCAAGGGTTGGGCGGTTCTTTGTGTTTCAGTTTCCGATAATACGAATCGACACAGTAGACCGCCGCCAGGGGGTTGTGCCCGGTGACGCGGTCTTTGACGGCCAGAACGGTGGTGGGGGCTTTGACGTGCTGGAAGAAGAGGGAGTCGTGGCCCACGCAAAGGCCGAGCAGAATGTTGAACTGGGTCGCTTCCTGGTTGAGCAGCAGGGCCTGGAAGATCGGGTTGCACATGGCTTCGGGCCGGCCCTGGAAAACTTTTTCCGTGTCGGTGATGCCGATATCTTCCTTGGGGGTGCGGCCTGCTTTGCAACCGACCGATATTACGTTGAAACCATTGGACTGCAAAATTTCGTCCACCAAGGCCGCCTCCCGAGCGAGGCCAAGGCAGAAGGCCAGACCCAGGCGGTGATAATTCAACTTGCGGGCGAACTCGCAAATTTCCACCATGCGGGTTTTGGCCGGCTGCATGACGTAGGGCCGTTCATGGCGATTGGCATACCCTTCGGCTTCCTGGCGTGAAGCCTGGCGGGCGAATTCGCCCACGCCGCTGTCGGCATAGCGTTCATTGGCCAGGGCCAACAGCGCTTCCCGGTTCAAGGTGGGGCATCCTTTGGGACCGGTGCCCCGGAGGTTGAAGCAGATGCGTCTGGCCACAGGTAACTTGCAGGCGGCGCACGCCGCAGGACCGGCTTGCGATGCGGGTTGGGCCGGAGAGATGTCGTTCATGGCGATGACCTTTCGGGGCGGGTGAAATGGTGTTGTCGACAGGCGCTTTGGCAGGCCTTTGGGTTGAATGCGTTAAAGGGGGCGTGCGCCATCCGTTTGCCTTGGGCGCGCAATGCGCCGCACTTTTCCGGGGGCCGCCAGCCAGACCAGCACGCAGGACACCAGCAGCAAGCCAATGAAGACGATAAGAGGGATGGTGTAGGTGTTGGAGAGATCACGCAGCAGGCCGGCCATGTAAGCCCCCACCGCACCTCCCATGCCGCCGCCGATGGCAATGGTGGCAAAGATCAGGCCGAAGGAGTTGCCCAGGAAAATATCGGCGCACACTGACGGCAGCAAGGGGGCCGCCGCGCCATAACCCAGACCGAAGAAGATGGCGAACAGCAACGGCAGCAGTCCGGGGGCGCTGCCGGTGTACATCAGACAAAAGATGCCGACCACGGCCAGGGCGCCCCCCAGGGCATTGGTGCGCTCCCGGCCGAAGATGTCGGAGAGGTAGCCGAAGGCGATTTTGCCGGCCGACCCGGCAATGCCCAGGACGCCGAAATAGTAAGCCGCCGTTTCCCGGGTCAACCCCTGGTCCACCATGGCCGCCACCGCGTGCAGCAAGGCGCCCTGGTTGGCGAAGGCCAGGCAGAAGAAGGCCAGGAAAAGGTACCAGAAACGCCGGGTGCGCAGCGCTTTGGTCAGGGTCCAGGATTGGGCGGCCCATTGTGTATCGACCACCGTAATACGCATGACGGGCTTGCGGGGCGCGTCCTTATCTTCTTCTCCGGGTGCGACATCGCCATCGGGCAGCAGGTTCATGTCCTGGGGGCTGCGGCGGGCCAGCAGCATATTGAGCGGCCCCAGGGCTACCAGGACCAGTACGGCCAGATAGAGATAGGCCGTGCGCCAACCGAAAGTACTGATCCAGCGTTCGACCAGGGGGATCATCAGGAGCATGCCAAACCCGATGCCCGACATGGTGATGCCCAGGGCCAGGCCCCGCTTGCGTTCAAACCACTTGGGGATGAATGCGGAGTGGGAGGCGAAGCCCATCATGCTCACGCCGATGCCGGCCAAAACTCCATACGCCAGGGTGAAGTGCCACAGGCTATGGGCGCAGCTGGTGAGCACCAGGGCCAGCGCCACCACCAGCGTACCGACAGGGATGATCACCCGTGGTCCGTAGCGGTCCTGCAGGTGACCCGTGAGCGGGTTCATAAAGGCTTGGGCGAGGATGAAGGTGGAGAAGATGCTCGATGTGGCGGCCCGGCTCCATTGGAATTCATTGATGATGGCCAGGATGAAGACGGCAAAGGAGTACCACACCCCGAAGGCGGCCCCCAGGGTGACGAACCCCACGGCCACGATCACCCATCCGTAGTAGAAAAGCGGTTTCCCACTCATTTTTGCTGTCCGACCGCATATCCCAATTCAAATGCTTTGCGGTTGATGGCCCGCTTGGTGCCGCTGAAAGTCTCCTCGATGGGGCGCAGGAAGGCTGCTTTTTCCAGGGGAACCCATTGCAGGCCGGCGAAGGCGCCCACCATCACCACGTTCTGGGCCTGGGCGTGTCCGGCCGTTTTGGCCAGTTCGGTGCCCGGCACCACTGTCAGACGTTCGCACAGTTGCCCGATGGCGGCGGTGAGCCGATCCAGGGAAGGGTAGGCACTTTGCTGCTGCAGGGCTTCCAGGGGGTAGAGCGGGCGGTCGTTCATCACCACGCGGGCCGAAATATGTCCGTGCTCGCGAAGGATGCGCAGCACCTCCAGCGGTTCGAACCCCACCAGGATGTGGGCCTCGCCGGAGGGAATCAGCGGCCCATAAGCGTGGTTGCACGAGAGCCGCACATGGCTGACCACCGAACCGCCGCGCTGGGTGGCGCCGTAGGTTTCGCCCACGCTGACGTACCACCCCTGTTCGCAAAAAGCGCGGGACAGCAGGTCCGAGGCCAGAATGTTGCCCTGGCCACCCACGCCCGAGATGATGATGTTCAACGGATCATGGGGCAGCATCTTGAGCTCCTTCCCGTGGTTCCACCACGATGGCCCCCTGGGGGCAGAGGGCCGCGCAGACGCCGCAGCCGGCGCACAGCACTTCGTCGATGGTTGCCCGGCCCGCCGCCTCATCCCAGATGTTGGCCGGGCAGGCGAAGACCCGGCTGCACAGCCGCGAGCAGCCGCAGGCATCTCCCCGGCAGCGCTCGGGATCCACATGCACCCGGTTCAGGCCGCCGCCCTTGAGGGCCTGGAGGGAGCAGGCCCGTTGCAGCAGCAATACCTGGAGCCCGCCGCGTTCGAGCAGTTTGAGGATGGCGGCCACGGTACCGTGGACATCGTAGGGATCGCCCACGGTCAGCGGAATTTCCAGCTTGCGGACAAAGTCGGCGATGGGCAGGGCGGCGGTGGGGTCGCCCATGGCATTCATGCCGCAGCCCGGGTGGGGCTGGTGCCCGGTCATGGCCGTGGTCCCGTTGTCCAGCACGATGCACAGGTAGTCGGCCCCGGTGGTTTTGGCATTGATCAGGGGGGCAATCCCGGAGTGGTAGAAGGTGGAGTCGCCGATCACCGCCACCACCGGTTGATCGAGCCCCATGGCGTGCAGCTTGCCGAAACCGCTGGCTAACCCCACTCCTGAACCCATGCTATGCACGGTGCGGATGGTGTGGTAGCCGGTGGGCATCACCCCCAGGGCGTAACAGCCAATATCCCCCAGGGCGAATCCCTGCCGGCCGTCCAGTGCCAGGGCGGTTTTGATGGCCCAGTATGAGGCCCGGTGGGGGCACCCGGCACAGAAGCTGGGTTGCCGCACCGGCATGGGCAGATCGGGCAGGGCCGCCCGGCGGGCCGCCAGTTCGGGAGGCACCGCGGCAAAGGGGATGTCCAGGGCCGCGGCCACGGCCTGGGTGGCGATGTCGGGGTCCATTTCGCCCATGCCCCGGGCTTTCTGCACCCACGGCACATGACCCGACCGCCGACCCAGAAATTCGATCGGCCCCAACGTGGCGGCATGTTCGGCGGCTGCGATTTTGGTCTGTTCTTCCAGAAAGGGTTCGATCTCTTCCAGAAAAAGCACCCGCCGGGAGCGTTGCAGCACCGCCAGCACCGGCGTTTCCGGAAAAGGCCAGAGCGTGCCCACCCGCAGGATGCCTGCCCGGTCTCCGACCCCCAACCGCTCCACCGCCTCCAGGGCGTAGCTGTGGCTGACGCCGCTGGCGACAATTGTCAACTCGGGATTCACGGGGCCCGCATAGGGATTGAAGGGGCTGGCGGCAAAGACCGGTTCCAGGCTCTGGAGCCGCTCGTGGGTGCGCCCGTGAAAGCGTGCGGCGGTGATGAAACCCGGTTCCGGGTCGAAGCGCGGCCGGGGGCGTTCGTTGCGGATCGGCTTGAGCGCGACGTTGCCCCGGGCGTGGCAGATGCGCGTCACCAGGCGCACCATTACAGGCAGCGAGCAGCTTTCGGACAACTCGAAGGCCCAAGCCAGCATGTCACGGGTATCTTCCGGGGTGGCCGGTTCCAGCAGCGGTACATGCGCCGGCACCGCGATGTAGCGGGTGTCCTCCTCCTTGACGCTGGAGTGGGCCCCTGGATCGTCCGACACGATCAGCACCAGCCCCCCGCGGATGCCGGAAAGGGGCAAGGTGGTGAGAAAATCGAGGGCCACGTTCAACCCGTCGGCCTTCATGATCGACAGGGCCCGCAATCCCGCCAGGGAGCCCGCCGCTGCCACCTCGAGGGCCACCTTCTCGTTGATGGACCACTCGGCGTACATCTCCCGCTCCCGGGCCACCGCCGCCAGGCATTCCAGCACCTGGACCGACGGGGAGCCGGGATAGGAGGCCACCACCCGCACGCCGGCCTCGATGGCGCCGCGGGCGGCAGCTTCATTGCCCGACAGCATGCAGCGGCGTCCGGGCGCATCCAGATTCCATGTGAAAGATGTGGTTGTCATGAGAATATTCCTAGCACGAAGGCCGGAACCTTGACAACAGAAAAGACCGATTAATTTTCAATGATGTGAAATGATGTATGGCAATGTCATACATTACCAATCAACCAATCAACCAATCAACCAATCAACCAAACAACCGAGCAACCAAACAACCAAACAACCAAACAACCGAACAACCAAACAACCAAACAACCAAACAACCAAACAACCGAGC
>JAGTVD010000188.1 GCA_018224505.1 Desulfatitalea sp.
CTGGCCCGCATTCTGAGCGTGGCCGATGTGTACGATGCCATCGCCTCGGATCGCGCCTACCGGGCCCGGATGCCCGAAGCGCAGATCCTGCAAATCATGTACGGCGGCGCCGGCACCCAATTCGACCCCGATATCATCGACGTCTTCCGCACCCTCTACCAATCCGGGGAGCTGGCTGCGGTGATTGACGAGAAAAAATAGCGCTCCAACAACCCCCCTTTTGACCTTCCAACGGATTTGGTTTATACATCCGGGAACAAACCTGGATGTGATCCGCCGTGGTGCAGCCGGTGTGTTTGTCCGTTGCGCACTGGTGGCCAATCCGCCTTTGAGGTGCTGAAAGGTCATGTGAACAGATTGAACCCGAACCGGTTGGACCCTCCCCTGCGATGATACCCTGGTACACCCCCGCCAATTTCAAAAAGTGGATCCGGCGTGCGCTGTCCCCGCGTCCGTTTCTGCTGGCATTGCTTGTGGCGGGTCTGGCGGTGACCGAGGTGCGTTTCGATTGGTTGGAGCGGATGGCCGGCAGCTATCTGGCCACCACCAACCGTCACCGGCCGCAGCACGGCACCATCTGGGAGCAGGGGCGGCAAACCGACATGGCCCGCCAGAGCCTGGCACAGTTTGCCAACCAGCGCCAGAATGTACAGCGCGAAGTGCGCCAAGCCGGCTCCCTGGGAGAGGTGGTGGCCAACATCGCCGCCGATACCGGGGTGATGCTGTCCGCCGACCACTTCGTGGATCTCTATTTGAAGCTGCCGCCGGTGCTGTCCCATGAAATCATGTCGCCTTTTACGCTGCTGGCCTACCTGAGCGCCGGGCAGTGGCAACGCACCTTTCTGGAACGGCAGGGCGGCCAGTTGTCCATCTATTTTCTGGATGCCCAAAACCAGGTGCTCCACCGCCTCAATGTGGGCGCGTTGCTGCTGGGCCACATCGAACGGGGTGAGGTGGCCATTCAAACGGGACTGGACCAGTTGTTGGATTTCGCGGCCCACATCTATCCGGCGGATCGCTTTTTCCAGGTACTCAACACTTTTTCCGAGGAGGTGCAGCGGCGGATCATTTCCCACCCCCAGGACCTGTTGAGGGTCACTGGTCGCATTCGCCGTATCGCCATCTCCTCCGGCGCCTATGGCGATGCGGTGGATCTGGGCTTCGAGGTGGAGGGGTTGGATGGGCCCAGGGTGATTCTCATGCAGGGCGTACGTGAAGATGTGCGCCGCTTTCAGCAGGCGCTGGAAGGCGGCGCTGTTGCCGGCCCGCGCTGGTCAGGGGAGGGGCGTCCATGACACTTGCCGTCCGTCTGCTGCGCGGCCTGTCGGGGGTAATGGCCCTGGGATTGGCGGTTGGGGCGTGCCTGGCCCTGGCCGGGGTGATCCTCTTTTTTGTGACCATCGGTGATTTGCCCAGCGTACCCGAACCGCTGCGGCGCATCATCGAGACGCCGCCCACCGAAATCTACGCCGCCAACGGCGAGCGGGTGCTGCAGATCGGCGGCCGGGACTATGTGCCCCTCGATCAGATCTCCATCGTCTTTCTGCAGGCCGTCCTGGCCACCGAGGACCACCGCTTCTGGGATCACCACGGCATGGACAAACTGCGCACTCTCAAGGCGTTGTGGATCACGTTGTTCACCGGTCGGACCCAGGGGGCGTCCACTATCACCCAGCAGCTGGCCAAAAACCTTTTCTTCAGTTTCGAGCAGACTTACAATCGCAAGTTCAAGGAACTGCTGGTCAGTTTGCAGATCGAATCCCAGTTTTCCAAGCCGGAGATCCTGGAAGCCTACGTCAACCAGATCTATTTCGGGCCCCGCGCCCAGGGGGCTTCGTCAGCGGCGCGCCAGTTTTTCGGTAAAAACGCGGCCCAACTGGATCTGGCGGAATCCGCGCTGTTGGCCGGGCTGCTCAAATCGCCCACGCGCTACAACCCATTGCGCCATCTGGAGCGCGCTAAAAGCCGTCAGAAGGTGGTGCTGGGGCGGATGGTGGCCGTGGGTTACATCACGGCCGCAGAGGCGGCCGCCGCCGCCGAAGCGCCTTTGGAATTCCGCCGGCAGGCATATGAGGGGCCGGTGGGCGGCTATTTTGTGGACTATGTGCTCAAGCAGTTGGAGGAGCGTTACGGCACCGAGGTGGTTTACCATGGGGGGCTGAAGGTGACCACCACCCTGGATACCCATCTGCAGCGGTTGGCGCAGGCGTCGGTGACCCGGGGTCTGGAAGATCTGGACAAAATCATGGCGCCGGTCCGGTCGACGGAGGGGGGCAACGGGGAGCGGCCCCAGGGGGCGTTGGTGGCCCTGCAGGTCAATTCGGGTGCGATCAAGGCCATGGTGGGCGGCCGTCGCTACGCCGAGAGCGAGTTCAATCGGGCGGTGGAGAGCAACCGCATGCCCGGTTCGGCCTTCAAGCCGTTTCTGTACTATACCGCCCTCGATCAACTGGGGATTTCGCCGGCGACGGTGTTGGTGGATGAACCGGTGCGCATTCCCGTGGCCGGTGCGCCCGATTGGCGTCCGCGGAATTTCGGTCGCGAATACCAGGGGCCGGTGATTCTGAAAAAAGCCTTTACCGAGTCCATCAACACGGTGGCCGCCCAGTTGGTGGCCCGGACCGGACCGGCAGCGGTGATTGCCACGGCCCGGCGCTGCGGCATTGTAAGCCCCCTGAACCCGGTTTACTCCATTGCCTTGGGCACTTCAGGGGTCAGTCCCCTGGAAATGGCTTCGGCCTATTCCACCTTTGCCAGCCAGGGGATCCACTATGCGCCGTTTGCCGTCTGGCGTGTGGAAGACGCATACGGCCAGGTGCTCGAGGAACACATCGTCAGCGGGTCCACGGCGCTGGAAAGCCGCTTGGTGTATCAGATGGTGGATATGATGCAGGGGGTGCTCAACGAAGGCTCCGGCAGCGTCATCCGTCGTCTCGGTTTCGATAAGCCGGCGGCCGGTAAAACCGGTACCACCAACGATTACCGGGATGCCTGGTTTGCCGGATTCACGCCCACCCTGTCCGCTGCCGTATGGGTGGGATTCGATCGCCAGGAGGTGCTCAAGGACGCCCACGGCGTCGGCATCACCGGCGGCCGTGGCGCCGCACCTATCTGGGCGCAGTTTATGATCAAAGCCTCGGAGGGGGAGCCGCCGCGGCCGTTTCTCCACCCGTCGGGTATCCGCCTTCAGGCCGTGGATCCGGTTACCGGCGAACCGGTGCCCGAAGATACGCATGGTGCGGTGTGGGTGGCGATCAAGGAGTAGTGCCCGAGTTGTTTGAATTTGCGGTTTTGAGAGGGTTGTAGACACGTTGAATGCGATCTTTCGCCATCTGTCCGTCCGATTGTGGATCACCCTGCTGTTCGGCGGGACCCTGCTGCTGGTGCTGATGCCTGCCTGGCAACGCGCCGTGGGTATGACCTGGGTTTCCGTGCCGGTGGTCCTGGTGTTGACCGGTTGTTTCGGTTTGTGCGGATGGCTCATGAATCGGCGGGGGTTGGCCCTGATCCAGCGCCTTATGGATGAAGCCGCGGTCTGGGAACGGGCCGGTATGGCCGATCAAGCCGAAGCCGTTTTCGAACGGGCCAAGTCGGCCTTTGACAGCTTCTGGCTCTCTCCGCTGCAACGCCGGCCCGCGGGGTTGCGGATCACCCGCCGCCTGGCGCGCTTTTATCTTTCCCGGCCGGCACTCGACCGTCATGGTCGCAATATGGTCGCTGCCTACTTGCGCATGCATCCGGGGGATGAGCCGGTGGCCCGGGGGTGGCTCGAGGCGCTCCTGCGTTTGGAGGATCCCGGTCGCCATGACCATGCGCTGGCCGAACGGATCGGTGGCGCCCTGGAGGATCGTCCCGCGGTGCAGCGGGCTTTGATGGCGTTTTACCTGGCCGCCGACCGAGCCGATTACGAGGCGTTGGAGACCTATCGGCGGGTGTGGCAACACCCGGACCCGCTGCCGGCGGAATGGGTGGTCCCGTTGGCCCGCTTGCTGGTCAACGAAAACCATCTCAACGACTGGGCCCTGCAGGTGTATCTGAGAGGCCATGCGATGGGCCACACCGATTGCCTGGAAGGGATTGCGGCCGGCGTGCGGTTGCTGCGCCCCCATGCGGACAATCGCGCTGATCTGGCGGCGGCCCACGCGGTGCTGGCGCAATTGGATGACGGCCGGCGACAGGCATTGGCGCGCCGTTTCCAGCCTGTGGAAACGGGCGCTCCGCACCCACAGGCGGCCGACTGCCCTTCCGAAGCACATGCCGCGCGCACTGAATTGCCGCTGTTGGCGCGCGTGATCGCAATCGGTGACGCCGTGGCGGCGGCGCTCGTTTCCGCCGGGCGGCGGGTGCCGGCCATGGGGCGGGCGCTCATGCAGTCAGCCCGATTGCGGCGGTTGACCTTCCTGGTCCTGGTGCTGGCTGCGGTGGGTGTGGTCACCGCCGTGGGATGGCAATCCATGGGGCGACGCCCGGAACCCGCGCCACCTCCCGAGCCGGTGGCGGAGGTCCAGTTGCCGCCTCCGGTGACCGATCCGTTTACGATCCAGGTGGCCGCTTACCTGCGGCCCGAGGATGCCCAGCGATACGTGGACCGGCTTAAACAGCAGAACATCGATGCTTTTTCGACCAAGGCCGCCAGTGGCAGCCGAACCTGGTACCAGGTGAAGGTGTCCCACTTTCCCACCAGGGATCAGGCCCGTCAGTATGGTGAACAGCTCAAAACCAAAGGGTTGATCGACGACTTCTATGTTGC
>JAGTVD010000189.1 GCA_018224505.1 Desulfatitalea sp.
AAACCTGATAATGGCCTGTCAGGAGTTCTTATGATGATTTGTCCCAAATGCAGCAAACCGATCCTGGATACTGCCCGTTTTTGCCCTGAATGCGGTGCCTACATTCCACCTGACGGCCACGCCGGACCCGCGCCTTTGAAAATCCCGGGCAGCCAGGCAGGCGCCTCCCAACGCATCCATCCCCGCGACCCACCCCGCAGTCCGCATTTGTGCTGGTGGAATCTGCTGATTTCCGGTTTGGCTCAGATAATTTACGGCCAGGTGGGCAAAGGCGTGCTCCTGCTGGTTTTAACCGTAGCTTCAAATATGATGTTGCCCCTGCTCCCGGCCCTGGTCATCGGCATCGCTTCGGTAATCGACGCCTTCATGGTGGGCAAGACGCTCCAAAGGGGTTTTTCGGTGGGTATGTGGGAGTGGTTTCCAAGAAGGTGAAAGGGAAGGGCTTCATTGTTTTCAGCGCAATGCCGATCAATGCCCGGTGTGGGTCTGCACCTTGGCGATCGCCGGACGCACTGCAACATGTGGCAACTCGCCCCGGATGCATTCCGAAATGGCGGACAGGAGGTGACACCATGCAGACAAAATCATCGGATGACGCTGAATATATCCACCATCCTCTTTTGACGGTCAGCGATGCAGCGCGTTTCCTGGGGGTCGGCAAGCAGATCGTCTACCAACTGATCGAATCCGATCAGATTCGTGCGGTCAAGGATAAGGGCAAAATCTGGGTGGAGTACAAAAGCCTGGAGGCTTTCCGCGCCAGTGGCAGGCTCACTTAGTCAGCATATGGGTGGCGCTGCCGAGGAAGATTTCGGCCACTTCGCCTTCTGTTTCCGAAAGGGTGGGGTGGGGGTGGATGCTCAAGGCCAGATCGTCAACCAGGGCGCCCATCTCGATGGCCAGCACGGCTTCTGAGATGAGTCCTTCGGTGTGGCGCCCGACAATCCCCATTCCCAGAATGCGCCGGCTGTCGGGATCCACGAGCAGCTTGGTCAGGCCTTCCGGGGCGCCCATGGTGGCCGCCCGGCCCGAAAATTTCCATGGAAACCGTTGAATGAGGACCGGCCGTCCGGTGCGCCGGGCTTCGGTTTCGGTCAGGCCGCACCAGGCGATCTGCGGATCGGTGTACACCACGGCCGGGATGGCACGGGCATCGAAGGCTGACGGTTGGCCGGCAATGACTTCGGCGGCCACTTTGCCTTCCCGGGAGGCCTTGTGGGCCAGCATCAGGCCGCCGGCCACATCGCCCACCGCCAGGATGCGCGGGTCGCTGGTGCGCATGCCCTCGTCCACGCGCACAAATCCGTTGTCGTCCAGGGTCACGCCGGTTTTTTCCAGGCCGAGTGCGTCACTGTTCGGTCGGCGGCCGATGGCCACCAGCACTTTGTCGAAGGCTTGCGGGGCTGGGGCATGGTCACCGCCGAAGGCGGCGTTGACCGCGTCGGCGGTCTGATCCAGAGTGGTGACCCGGGTGTTGAAGTGCATGGCCGCAAAGCGGGTTTCGAGGCGCTGGCGCAGGGGGGCAGCCAGGTCCCGGTCCACACCCGGCAACAGGTCGTCGGTCATCTCCACCAGGGTGACGGCGCTGCCCAGGGCGGCGTAAACGGTACCCAGTTCGAGCCCCACGTAGCCCGCACCCAGGACCAGCAGCGTGCGGGGAATCTCTTCCAGGGCCAGGGCGCCGGTGGCGTCCATGATTCGGCCGCCGGAGCGGTTTGCGGCGCCGGGAAAAGAAAGCGGACGGGAGCCGGTGGCCAGGATGCAGTGGCCGAAGGTGATGCGGCTGATTTCGGCGTCGTGCAGACGTACACCGTCCGCGCTGTCGAAGACGGCCCGCCCCCGGAGCAGCTGCACACCCCGTTTGCGCCCCAGGGTGTCCAACCCCTTGGCAAAGTCATCCACCACCTTGTCGCGCCAGGCCCGCATGGCCGGCAGATCGATTTGCGGCGGCCCGAAGCGCACCCCCATGGTTTGGGCGCGGTCGGCGTCGGTGATCAGTTCGGTCAGGTGCAGAAAGGTTTTGGAGGGGATGCAGCCGCTGAACAGACAAACCCCGCCGGCACGGCCGGCGCTGTCCACCATCGTCACATCCATGCCCAGGTCCGCCGCGCGGAAAGCGGCTGCATAGCCCCCGGGTCCCGCGCCGATGACCAGCAGGTCGGTCCTTTGCACCAGATCGCCCATGACCATGAGCTGTACCTCCTCGATTAGACCATGCTGATCAGCAGTTCGTCCGGGTCCTCCAGTACTTCCACGACTACTTTGAGGAATCCCACCGCATCCCGGCCGTCGAGCACCCGGTGGTCGATGCACACCACCAGGGGCAACATCAACTGCGGGATCACCTGGTGCTGCCCGTTGTCATCCGTTTGCACCACCGGTTGCATGCGGGCCTGGCCCAGACCCATGATGGCCACTTCGGGATAGTTGATCAGGGGCGTGAACTGCCCCCCGCCCATGGCGCCGGCATTGGTGATGGTGAAGCTGCCGCCGATCATCTCCTCCCGGCTGACTTTGCGCCGGCGGGACCGGTCCACCAGTTCATTGAGCTCCACGGCCAGTTCGCGGATGCTCTTGCGGTCCACGTCCCGGATCACCGGCACTACCAGCCCCTCGTCGGTGTCCACCGCCACCCCGATATGAAAGTACTGCTTGCGCACTATCTCGCCGGCGGCCGTGTCCAGGGAAGCGTTGAAATTGGGAAAGCGCTTCAGGGCCGTGGCCGCGGCTTTGAGGGCGAACACGGTCAGCGTGAGACGGCCCCCCTGATCGGCGATCGCCTGTTTGTGCTTGCGGCGGAATTGATCCAGCCGGGTGACGTTGGCGTGGTCGTGGCTGCTGACGTGGGGGATATGCGACCATGACAGGGTCATCTGCCGGGCCGTGGCCCGCCGGATGGAACGTACCGGCACGCGCTGCACCGCACCCCAGCGGGAGAAATCGGGCAACGCGGGCGCGCTTGCGGTGCTTTCGGCCTGCACGGCGCGCGCGGCGGGGATGCGTTCCCCGGAAGGAGGCGTTTCGGGCACGGGAGCGGCGGGTGCGGAAGGCCGCGCCGGGGGTGGGGTGGTTGCGGCGGGCGGCGGTGTCCGCTCCTCGTCACGGCTGGCGGCGAAGGCGCGCACGTCCTCGGCGGTGACCAGGCCCTGGGGTCCGCCGGGGGTCACCTTGTAGAGATCTACGCCCAGTTCCCGTGCCAGACGGCGTGTGGCCGGCGAGGCCGGCACAGGACCCCGGGAGCGCCTCTCTTCGTCGTCCGCCGGCACGTTTGCGGCACCGGTGTCCATTGCTTCCGCCGCTGCCGTTCCGTCCTTTTGCGCCGGTTTTTCGCTGGTCGCCCCGGTGTCGAAAGTGATCAGCACGTCGCCCACCTTGACGATGTCGCCCGGGCGCACCCGGATCTCGGCCACCGTGCCGGTGAACGGGGACGGGATCTCCACGGCGGCCTTGTCGGTTTCCACGGTGAGAATCACATCCCCTTCCCGCACCTGCTGGCCCGGTTGGACGTGCACCGCCAAAACTTCTCCTTCATGAACCCCTTCTCCCAGATCGGGCAGTTTGAAGGCCTGTGGCATAGGGCGACTCCTCTTTTAAATCCGAGAGATTTAAACTGCTTTTATCATATCCTTCACCCGGCCGGCGATGCGGTCGGCATGGGGCAGGTAGTGCTTTTCGCGGCTGAAGTAGGGTACTATGGTGTCAAACCCGGTGATGCGGGCAATGGGCGCTTCAAGGGAGTAAAAGGCACGTTCCATCAAACGCGCCACGACCTCGGCCCCGACGCCGAAGCTCCGTTGGGCTTCGTGAACCACCGCTGCCCGCCCGGTCTTGGCGAGGGAATCGGCCAGGGTCTGGTCGTCCAGGGGAGAAATGGTCAACAGGTCGATCACTTCGGCTTCGATGCCCTCCTCGGCATGCAAACGCTCGGCGGCTTCCAGGGTCGGCGGCAGCATGGCGCCATAGGTGATCAGGGTCACATCCCGGCCTTCCCGGGCCACCCGGGCCTGGCCGATGGGCAGGGTCTCCTCCTCGTCCGGCACCTCTTCGCGAAAGGCGCGGTAGAGGGCCTTGGCTTCGTAGAAGATCACCGGGTCGGGATCACGGATGGCGCTGACCAGCAAGGCGCGGGCATTGCGGGGGCCGGAGGGGATCACCATTTTCAGTCCGGGGGTGTGGGCCCAATAGGCTTCCCGGCTTTCGGAGTGGTGCTCCAGGGCGCGCACCCCGGCGCCGTAGGGGGCGCGCAGGACCATGGGCACATGCAGGCCGCCTTGTGTGCGCCAACGCATCCGGGCGGCGTGGTTCTCCAACTGATGAAAACTGTGGTAGGCGAAACCGGAAAACTGGATCTCACACACCGGACGCAGTCCGTAGATTGCCATGCCGATGGCCATGCCCGCGATGGCCGATTCAGCCAGGGGCGTGTCCAGCACCCGTTGTTCGCCGAACTGTGCGACCAGGCCGTCGGTCACCCGGAAGACGCCGCCGTCCAAGCCGACATCTTCGCCCATCACGATCACGCGGTCGTCTTTGGCCATCTCCTGGCGCAAAGCCAGATTCAACGCTTGCACCATGGTGCGTTTAGCCATCGGTGGCCCCCTTTGCGGCGACATCCAGTTCGTCGGCCAGTTCGCGCCGCTGCCGCTCGAGTTCAGCGGGCCGTTCGGCATGCAGGTGCTCGAACATCAGCAGCGGGTCGTGGGGTTGCGCCATGCGCGCTTCGGCCCGCGTCACCGCCGCCTGGATCCGGTTTTCGATGTCCGCCTCGATGGCCGACAAGTCCGCATCCGCCAGAACCCCCTTGTTTTTGAGGTAGTTCTGAAAACGGGGCAGGGGGTCGCGGGCCAGCCACGCCTTTACTTCCTCCTCGGAGCGATATTTGGTGGGGTCGTCCGCCGTGGTGTGCATGATCAGGCGGTAGGTGACGCACTCGATCAGGGTCGGACCGCCGCCGCCGCGGGCCCGCGCCATTGCTTCACCGGCGGCCACATAGACGCTGAGCAGATCGTTGCCGTCCACCTGCATGCCGGGCATGCCGTAAGCCAGGGCTTTCTGGGCCAGGGTGGGTGTGCGGGTCTGTTTGTGCAGCGGGATGGAGATGGCCCAGTGATTGTTCTGGCATACGAACACCAGCGGCACCTGGTAGACGGCAGCGAAATTCATTGCTTCGTGGAAATCGCCTTCGGAGGTGGCGCCGTCACCGAAAAAGGTCATCACCACCTCGTCGGTGCGCCGATATTGTGCGGCCCATGCCAACCCCACGGCGTGGAGCATCTGGGAGCCCACCGGCACGGCCATGGGCAGGGTTCGGGCGTCCGGGGGCAGGGCGCCGCCTTCGTTGAAGCCGTTGTTGAAAACAAGCATCTGTTCCAGCGACGCGCCCCGCCACAGTAGCGCAGCCAGTTCGCGAAACGAGGGCACCATCCAGTCCGTGGGGCGCAAGTGGGCGGCGGCCCCGAGATGGGCGGCCTCATGACCCTTGCAGGGCGGAAAGGTGCCGATGCGGCCCTGGCGCTGCAAGTTCAGCAGCCGTTCATCGAAACGGCGCGCCAGGAGCATCGTGTGGTGGAGTTCGAGGAGGGTTTCGGCGGCAATGTCCGGTTCCAGGTCGGTGTCCAGGGCCCCGTCCGCGTCGAGGATCGACATCTGTTCCAGGTCGGTATCCGGCGTGATCGATTTTCGGGGCATCGCCGACCTCCTTTTGCACTGCGTTTATAGCGATTTTATGCGTACACTATAAATCCATTCCATGGCGTTCGCAAGTGAAGCGAAGGGAGGCACAGGGTTTGCTCGGAATTACGGAGACTTCGGGGGGAACGGCAAGGGCCGAATGTCAAATGGTCTATCTGACGATAGCGAATCCCAACCGGAAAGCTTCAAGGCGTTCGTTGTAGTGCAGCAGTGTTTCCGCAT
>JAGTVD010000190.1 GCA_018224505.1 Desulfatitalea sp.
AAATTATTATCATACACACCCACAGTGCGTTCGATATGAAAAACACCCAACCCCTGATGATATCCGTTCGGTTTGCATACCGGCGAACCAGAGCCACATCGATCAAAGGGTCGTCCAGCCGGTTCCATATGCCTACCGGGAAAATGATGGCATGCAAGTACCATAAAACCCGATAGCCTACCCCGTCCCATTGTGCCGGACGGGGCAGGCCATCCGCACGGATTTCGCGTTCGATCCGTGCCATGGTCAATCGTGCAAAAACAATCCATGAAGGAAGGGCAATCATCGTGATTACACCAAAAGCAGTAAAAAAAACGTCTATCGGTTCATTCAATCCGCTCATTTGTTTCACTCCCAGAGCCAGGAAGCAAAATTTTTCCCGATTGTGTCGCCAGCATATCCGGCCGCGAAGCCAACGGCAATGCCTCCTGCCAACAGCACCACCCAACCCGCTGGCGTTAATGCCAAACCCATTTTGGCCAGAAGGGCGGCACCGCCTATAACTGCATGTTTGCCTATAAATCCTCCAGCCGCGCCACCCATTCCGAAACCGGTCAATTGACCCGTGGCCTCGCGCATCCAGTTGCCTCCGGCTTGGAGCGTGCGGCGGACATCGTTGGCGCGCAAGCCGGCGGCGCGGACGACGCCGCGGATGGCGAGGGTGAATTTGACCAGGCGGCCGGCGGTGAGCGCCCGGCGGCGGCACGGTGTGCAGCGGTTGTTGTGCAAGTTTGCCGAGCAAGAGGTCAGGGGCAGCGAACACAGGTGAAGCTGAATCTCGGCGAAGACATCTTCCTGAGAACCGCTGATAGGCAAATCCGTCTGTTTTGTCAAGGAATACTGCTTTTTATTTGGGGGGTGGGGGATTTCTGGTGGGCCGTTTGGAATCTAGGTAATCCGGGGACACCTTTAAAAATAGCTTGCCACAGCCCGAATTTTCAGTTAGCCTCAATTCAATTGCGGATATTTATGATAATCAGCAACAAGGTTGAGGCTAATTATGTATCAAAGGGTTCTAAATCTCACCTCTTTATTGAAAAGAAAGTCCATTTTTCTATTCGGGCCAAGGGGCTCGGGAAAAACGACGCTGATTCGACATGCCCTTCCAGATGCGGTTGTGATTGACCTGCTGGAGAGTCAGACATTTCGCTACTATTTGAAAAACCCTTCGTTATTAGCTGAGCAAAAAAAGGCGCCCCTGGTCGTCATTGACGAAGTTCAGAAGCTGCCCGAGCTTTTGGACGAAGTCCACCGCCTGATTGAGCTGGAGGGTCTGACTTTTTTGCTTACCGGCAGCAGCGCCCGTAAGCTTAAACGGGGGGGGGCGAATTTGTTGGCCGGCAGGGCTTGGTGGGCATCATTGTTCCCGCTGACTTCAACGGAGATCCCTCAATTCGATCTGCTGAACTATCTGAACCGCGGTGGGTTACCGGCCGTATATCCTAGCGATGATTATGGTGAAGAGCTTCGTGCCTATGTCGGCTTGTATCTGCGAGAAGAGATTCAAAACGAGGCCTTTACCCGCAATGTGGTTGCATTCAATGAATTTTTGGAACTTATGGCGCTGAGCAATGGAGAGGAGATCAACTTTCAGTCCATTGCCGGCGACTGCGGCGTATCACCCAATACCATTAAAAACTATATCGAAATTTTGGAGGATACGCTCATCGCTTTCCAGCTCAAAGGGTTTACCCGTACAAAACGGCGCAAGGCAATTGCGCGATCCAAACTCTACTATTTTGATATTGGGGTAACCAACACCCTGGCCCGCAGAGGTGACATTCTTGAGGGATCGGAACTGTTCGGTAAGGCTTTCGAGCATTTCATTGTGTTAGAGACAAGGGCTTGTATCTCCTACGCGCGAACGGATGTGAGCATGCGATACTGGCGCTCCACCTCTAAGTTTGAAGTGGATTTGATCTTAAATGATCGATGGGCCATCGAGATTAAAAGCGCCAGGCAGATCAGCGACAAGCACCTGAAGGGTTTGCGCGCTCTAAAAGAAGAGGGTGTAATCCGAAATTTCGCGGTGGTCAGCTGTGATCCACAGGAGAGAACAACGCGGGATGGTATTTATATTTACCCATGGAAGGTCTATTTGGAGCAGCTTTGGAAGGGCGTATTCTTTTAACGGGATCAGGGTGACCACCGATTAAATTCCCCACCAGACGCCCGCAGCGAAGGCTATATCAAGGATCACCGGGCATCCCGCGGCGCCCTCCACCCCATCGACCCGCGGGCCGCCAAACTGCTCAAGGCGCTCTTTCTGCAGGGCGAAATACCACGCGGCGAGGCCCGCGTGGTCATGGGCATGGAAAGCCGGACCGACCGCCACGCCCACCGCATCGTCAGTCAACTGCTCAGCGAAGGGCTGGTACGCAGCACCACCCACCGCGCCCCCCTGACCATCGGTTTCCCCACCAAAGTGCTGCGCTACTACTTCCCGGACATCTTCGACCCCTCGGTCCTGGGCGAAACACCGGAGGAGACGGCGTAGAAGTGGTGGGGTATGTTCGTCTTCTTTCCGTGAACCCCTTCTGATCGATCATTTGTGAAAAAATATCATGAAAATTATTATCATACACACCCACAGTGCGTTCGATATGAAAAACACCCAACCCCTGATGATATCCGTTCGGTTTGCATACCGGCGAACCAGAGCCACATCGATCAAAGGGTCGTCCAGCCGGTTCCA
>JAGTVD010000191.1 GCA_018224505.1 Desulfatitalea sp.
GGTAGGCCCGCAAACTCACTGCGTTCAGACAGTGCGGGCCGAACAACCCTGCGCACACCCCCAAGCGTCACTAAAACCCCATTGCGGACGCAGCGCCCCACCCCCGCTACCGGGAGCACCTCCTATCGTGCAAAAAATTGGCGGATCAGCTGCCCAGTGCATGAATCAAACATGAGTTTATATGCGATCGCCACTAAGGTCGCTCCCAGGGGGATGGCAAGTGCCCAAAGAGATAGCGCGACGTTTGTGGTCATCTATACGGTGCTCCCGGTTGCGGGGGTGGTGGTTTTGAAAAATAGCTCGGTATGGGCAAATGAAATACAAAAATGTTTATATAATGACAATAAAGAACAATAATGTAAATTTGAATCGTCCCCCGAAGATGCCTTGAAAAACCGAATTGCAACGTTATTCCGGATGGTAACAGCGTTATGTGCCCGCTGGCACACCCCTTGCTGATAGTCGTCATGGTAATGGAAACAGGGAATTCATTTTTAATGAGGAGCAGACCATGAAAAAGATTGAAGCCGTTATAAAGCCGTTCCGCCTGGATGCGGTCAAGGACGCCCTGAACGAGATGGGTGTGACGGGTATGACCATCAGCGAGGTCAAGGGGTTCGGCCGCCAGCGGGGGCACAAGGAGGTGTACCGGGGTACCGAGTACCAGGTGGATTTTGTTCCCAAGGTCAAAATCGAGGTCGTGGTAACCACCGATATGTTGGAAAAAGTGGTGGCGGCCATTGTGGCTGCTGCCAACACCAACAAAGTGGGGGACGGAAAAATTTTCGTTCTGCCCCTGGAGGAGGCGGTCCGCATCCGGACCGGCGAGGCGGGGCGCGAAGCGATTTGATAACAATTTTGTAAATTGAAACTTGTGAAAGGAATGGGGCGATGAAGACATTCGGATGGATTGGATGGATGGCCGTACTGTTGGCCGGTAACGTTTCCGGTGTGTGGGCCGATGACCCGACACCGTTGAGCAACAAGGAGGCCATCGGCTTGGTGCAGGAGCATGCCAATTTTCTATGGACCTTGATTGCGGCGGCACTGGTCTTTTTCATGCAGGCCGGGTTCGCCATGGTGGAGACCGGTTTTACCCGGGCCAAGAACGCCATCAATATCATGATGAAAAATCTGATGGACTTTTCCATGGGCAGCATCGCCTTCTGGGCGGTGGGGTTCGGCCTGATGTTCGGTGCCACGGGCACCGGCTGGTTCGGCACAACGGGCTTTTTTCTCAGCGACTATAAGCCGGACGGGGAGCCCTGGGTGTTGGCCTTCTGGATGTTCCAGGTGGTGTTCGCCGCCACGGCGGCCACAATTGTATCGGGTGCCATGGCCGAGCGCACCAAGTTCGTCGGCTACCTTCTCTACAGTGTGGTGCTCAGCGGGTTGATATATCCTATTTTCGGCAGTTGGGCCTGGGGCGGATTGCTCAACGGCGGTGGGTGGCTGGAAAACCTGGGTTTCATCGATTTCGCAGGCTCCACGGTGGTGCATTCGGTGGGCGGCTGGGCCGCGTTGGCCGGTGCCCTGGTACTAGGGCCGCGGCTGGGTAAATATGGCCGTGACGGTGCGATCAAGCCCATTATGGGCCACAGCATGACCCTGGCGGCCCTTGGGGTGTTCATCCTCTGGCTGGGTTGGTTCGGTTTCAACGCCGGTTCCACAACCACAGCCGATAAAAGCATCGCCATGATCTTTGTGAACACTAACCTGGCCGCCGCTGCCGGCGCCATTGTGGCCATGGCGGTCTCCTGGTTCAAGTTCGGTAAGCCGGAGGTAGGCATGAGTTTGAACGGCGTGTTGGCCGGTTTGGTGGCTATTACGGCCGGGTGCGCCAACGTGCTGCCGGGCAGCGCCATCGTGATCGGTGCAGTGGCCGGTGGCGTGGTGGTGCTGGCGGTGCTCTTCTTTGAGCGTATCCGCATCGACGATCCGGTGGGCGCCATTTCGGTGCACGGCGTGTGCGGCGCCTGGGGTACGCTGGCGGCCGGCCTGTTCAACATGGGGGGCACCAGCCTCGGTATCATTGGTGTGCAACTGTTGGGCATCGCGGCCTGTTTTCTGTGGACCTTTCCCACAGCTTTCGTGATGTTCAAAGCCATCGACAAATTTGTCGGGCTGCGGGTTTCTGCCGAGGAAGAGCTGGAAGGGCTCGATTTTGCCGAGCACGGTGGCGTGGCTTACCCCGACTTCGGCATCTCCACCCATGGTGGCGTCATGCCTCTGGGTGCTGGTGCGCCTGCGGCGGCGGTGATGGGGGTGCGCAGGCCCGTTGTACAGGAATAACCCGCTGGACCATTAAGGCGCTAATGACCGGCCGGATGGCCTCCCTCCGGGGAGCCTCCGGCCGGAGCTCGTTTAAACAGGCGGATGGGGTGGCGCAGGGAGACCCTTTTGGCCGTTGCTGTGCGGGTGTTCGGCACCTGCCGGCAGGTCCGCCCTTGCGCCTGCGGTGTGTGTGTGTGTGTGGGGGGGGGTGGCCCCGGGCGGCGCGGCATGCGGAGAACAGGTGGCGGTTATGTGTTTGTCGAAATATATTTGCAAAATTGTCATTTGTGTGGCCTTAATTACGACAAAATTGTATGGTATGGACGATTTTCAATTGTTTTTGCGTAACCAATATAGTTCTGGAATATTTATATAAAATAGATTTATGCATTCCTGGCACGGCTGTTGCGTTAACCATGATCATTCGATTGGTCTGACAATGATGAAGCGCGGATCGGACCCAAAGGAAAAAAGGCCACTATGCGACCTGTCAACAATATCATCGAAGCCCGATCCCCGGCGGACGTTTTCAAGTGCCGGCGCACCCAGTTGTTCGCCACCGTGGACAGCACCGGGGCCGAAGCCTTTCTCAATGCCCATGCCACGGCGGTGGATGAGTATTTCATGTCCAGTTTCGCCCACAGTGCCGTGGGGCCGGACATGGGGATTATGCGCAATCCGTGCGCCTTGATCGCCCTGGGCGGGTATGGCCGTGCTGAGCAGTGCGTCCATTCCGATATCGATCTGCTGTTTCTTTTCGATCAAAAAGTGCCGGCCGAGGCCGAGGCCCTGGTGCGCGAGATCATCTATCCACTGTGGGACCTGGGGCTGGAGGTGGGCCATGCCACGCGTTCGATCAAAGAGTGCATTCAATTGGCGCGCCAGGACCTGGAGGTGTTCACCTCTTTGCTCGATGCCCGTTTTGTTTGCGGCATGTCACCGCTGTACCATCAATTGATGGAGCGCATGCGCGTTAAGCTGATCAATGTCAAACCGGCCCAGCTGGTGGCTTGGCTGCTGGAAACCAACCAGACCCGTCATGACCGGTTCGGTGACAGCGCCTACTTGCTGGAACCCAACTTGAAGGAAGGCCAGGGCGGCTTGCGGGATTATCACACCATGCTCTGGATCGCCCGCATTCATTCGGACGCCAAACTGGTCCGGGACCTGGAGTATTTCGGCTATTTGTCCAATGCGGAGTACCAAGAGCTGACCGAATCCCTCGATTTTGTGTGGACCGTGCGCAATCAGCTCCATTTGCTGCTGGGCCGCAAGTGCGACCAGCTCCACCTGGAGCACCAGACCCGGCTGGCTGAAGCGATGCAGATCAGGGGGTACAACGGGCACCTGCCGGTAGAGCGCCTGCTGGGCGATCTGCATGGACGCATGGAGTTCATCAAGCAGTGCTATCGTGTTTTCATTTACGAGCTGGATCAGAAAAAACGCTTGAAGCGCAAAAACAAGGCGATGCCGGAAACGCCGGTAGAGGGGCTGAAGTTCAACCGGGGCATGCTCAACTTCGTGTCGCCCGAAGCGGTGGTGCAGGAGCCTTTGTTGTTGGCGCGGATCTTCGTGGAAAGTGCGGTCCACAAGGCGCCCCTGAGCGCCGAGGCGCGGCGTCTAGTGCGTGAATTCAGCCATCTGGTGGCCAATGCCCGCTATCGGTGCGCAGCGGAGGTGGTGGAGGCGTTTGAAAAGGTTCTGGCCCGGCCTATGACCCGTTTCAATGCCCTGAACGCCATGCTTGAGACCGGTTTCCTGGTGGCCTTCATTCCGGCGTTCAAGGGGGTGGTCAACCGCATTCAGTTCGACCAGTACCATCTCTACCCGGTGGCGCGCCATTTGCTGCTCGCCGTGACCTTGCTGAAGAACAATGTGGCTGCCAGAGAAACGGGGCAAGACCCCCTGGGGGCAAGCCTCTACCAGGAACTGCGCAGCAAACGCGCCCTGCTCTGGGCGGCGTTGCTGCACGATATCGGCAAAGCCGAACCGGCCAGTGGCCATTCGGAGCGCGGCGCCAAAATGGCGGCCCGCATTTGCGCCGAGAAGGGGCTCTCCTCCGCGGACATCGATACCGTGGAGTTTTTGGTGCGCGAGCACCTGCTGCTGTTCGAGACCGCCTCCCGGCGGGATATCAACGATGAGGAGACCGCCCTTATGGTAGCGCGCCGGGTGGGCAAACCCGAGCGCCTCAAGATGCTTTACCTGCTCAGCGTCGCCGATGCCATGGCCACCGGTCCCAAGGCTTGGAACGACTGGACGGCGTCGCTGATGCGGTCGCTCTTTTTAAAGACGCTCAATGTTATGGAGAAGGGCGAACTGGTTTCCCGCAAAGCGATCCGCGTGATCGAGGAGAAGCGGGAGCGCGTTCTGGAGGCGGTTCCGACGGCCGATGCGCAGCAGGCCTACGCGGCATTGCTGCAGGTGATGTCGCCGCGCTATCTGCTCTATGCGCCCTCCGGAGAGATTCCCCGGCACATGGACCTTTGCCTGCAGCTCAAGTCCGGGGACAAAGCCTTTGTCTGGCGCATCGATCCCTCCGAGGACAACCGGACCCGCACCTTGACCGTGTGCGCCAAGGACCGGCCCGGTTTGCTTTCCCGCATCGCGGGGGTGTTGACCCTCAATGGCATCGATATTCTGGATGCGCGCATTTTTACCTGGCGCAACAATGTGGCTCTGGACATTTTCGAGGTCACGCCGCCACCCGACCCCCTTTTCGAGACCGAGCGATGGGAACGTGCCGCGGGTCATCTCCAATCAGCCCTGCACGATCAACTGGACCTGTCCGGCGCCCTGGCCCGGAAACAGGATGGCCGTCCGGCCATGCGCGCGGCGACCCGGCAGCGGCCCCAGCAGGTAATTATCGACAATGAGAGCTCCAGTTTCTTTACCATCATCGAAGTGATTGCCTGGGATTTTCCCGGGCTGCTCTATCGGGTGACCGACGCCATTTTCCGCTGTCGGCTCGATATCTGGGTGGCCAAGAGCGCTTCCCGGGTCGACCAGGTGGTGGATGTGTTCTACGTGCGCAGTTTCGACGGCGAAAAGGTCGACAACCCGGAGGAAGAGGCCGCCATTTGCCGCACCATTGAAGCGGTGCTGCATTGAACCGACCCTATACATCCGTTTGCCGGGTGATCGCATCACCCGCATTTTTCACTTTTAACAGCTAACTATTGTAGGAGGAGATGGTCCATGATACTCAAATCGTTACGGCTCTTATTACCGCTCTTACTGTTTGCCGCCGCACCGGCCTATGCATCGGATGAACTCAATGCCGGCGATACGGCCTGGATCATCGTCGCCACCGCTCTGGTGATGATGATGACCCCGGCGGGACTGGCGCTCTTTTACGGTGGGCTGGCGCGCTACAAAAATATGCTCAACACCTATGCCATGACCTTTGCGGCCTACTGCCTGGCCAGTGTGGTGTGGGTGGTGTGGGGCTACAGCTTGGCCTTCGGCACGGACAAGGCCGGTCTCGTGGGCGGGTTCGACTACTTGATGTTGTCGGGCATCGGTGTGGATGACCTGGAAGGCACCATTCCGCACTTGGTGTTCATCATGTTTCAGATGACCTTTGCCTGCATCACACTGGCTCTGGTGGTTGGTTCGGTGGTCGACCGTCTGCGCTTTGCCGCTTGGATTGTCTTCTCCGTTCTGTGGGTCTCGGTGGTTTATGCGCCGGTGTGTCACTGGGCCTGGGGCGGCGGCTGGATGGATGGCATTGGGGCACTGGACTTTGCCGGGGGCACCGTGGTCCATATCAATGCCGGTGTGGCCGGGTTGGTGTTGGCCCTGGTGTTGGGCAAACGCATCGGCTATGGCAAGGAGGCCATGTTCCCCTCCAGCGTCGCCTTGACCGCCCTGGGCGCCGCCCTGCTCTGGTTTGGCTGGTTCGGTTTCAACGCCGGCAGTCAGCTGGCCGCGGACGGTCTGGCCGGGTCGGCCTTTATGGTGACCAACACTTCGGCGGCCATGGGGGCCCTGACGTGGATGTTCTTCGAATGGGGTACCGAGAAAAAACCCACGCTGCTCGGATTGGCCTCGGGGGCCGTGGCGGGCTTGGTGGGCATCACTCCGGCGGCCGGTTTCGTGGGTTTGGGGGGCGCGCTGGTCATCGGTGCGGGTGCCGGGCTGCTGGGCTTTCTGTTTGTGGCCAAACTGAAGCATAAACTGGGATACGACGACTCCCTGGACGCCTTCGGCGTGCACGGCATCTGCGGTATCTGGGGCGCCTTGGCCACCGGCATTTTCGCCAATCCGGCCGTTAACCCCGATGGCGTGGGATTGCTCTACGGCAACCCCATGCAGTTATGGATTCAATTTGTGTCGGTGATCGGCACGGCGGCCTACTCGGCCGTGGCCACCCTGGTGGTGATCGGCATCACACGCCTGGTGGTGGGCGAGCTGCGCATCGATGCCGAGAGTGAAATTGCGGGACTGGACGGCGCCTTTCACGGCGAGCGTGCTTTCGAGATTCAGGCCTGATCGTCAGGGCCTCACCATAGTGATTAGAGGAGGAGCGTGTCATGAAGAAAATCGAAGCCATTATCAAACCGTTTAAACTAGATGACGTGAAGGAGGCGCTGAACGAAATCGGCATCCAGGGCATGACCATTTGTGAGGTTAAAGGCTACGGTCGCCAGAAAGGGCATAAGGAGATCTACCGCGGAGCGGAGTATGTGGTCGATTTTATTCCCAAGATCAAGCTGGAAATCGTGGTGGAAGATGATTGGGTGGACAAGGTGATCACCACCATTAAAACAGCCGCGCACACCGGTAAACTGGGGGATGGGAAGATCTTCGTCTACCCGGTGGAGCAAGCCGTCCGGGTGCGCACCGGCGAAACCGGCAGCGACGCCCTTTAGGCCGCTTGGCAA
>JAGTVD010000192.1 GCA_018224505.1 Desulfatitalea sp.
AGCGCGGGCTTCGGGCCAGGTGAACATATTGCCGTTTGGCGACTCTTTTTTAAAGCTTTCAACGGCCCCCGACATATTCGTAGTTCATAATCTCGGTTGCCGGCACAAAGGTGTTGGGCACCTTATTGTCCCGCATTCTTTCGTAAATCATGCTGTTGGCACCGAATTGCAGGGATCGGGCGTCATATCCGAGAATCCGCAGATAGCCGGATATGTAAGAACTGGTCTGCCCGGTAAAGCAGTAGATGACGTTGGGAGCGGTGGTGGACAGGGTGGTCAGGTAAGTGGTGCTCTGGAACGGCTTTTCCGCCGGCGAGTAATTCACGGCACCGGGGATATGCCCTTGGGTTACATACAATTCCGGCGTCCAGTGATTGATGATGTAAAGATCGACCTTTTGATGTAGATTGGTGAACACATAGTCGTGGCTTACCGGTACGGGGCCATACCCTTCTTCAAAGAGACGCTGCAGACGGGCCTCCAGAATCTCCCCGACGCTGGTTTTGCCGGTCGAAATTTGTGGCAGCGCACCAGCCGGTCTCTTGGGTGGCGAGGGTGTGGTGACAAATTCAGCGGCGCGGACGTTGCTTAATTTTTTCAACCAGGCAGCATCGGCGAAAGCAATTGACCATGCGCTCATGCCCCACTTGAGAGAAACGGTATTGGGGTAGCCCGCGGCCCGCAGCAAGGACACCGCATAGGCGGCCGCTTGTCCATCGCAATCGATCAGGACGATGTTTTCATAGGACGCGGCATCCAGACCTTTAACATGCGTATAGACATCCTTGAAAGCCACATTCACCGCCCCCCTGATGTACCCCTTCGCAAAGTCTTCCGGCAAACGAATATCGATCAGGTATTGCTGCCGTGGTTTGGTAAGCAAATTGGTCCGCAATACCTGGGCACCCATTACAAAAGGCGGACTATCGTTGATATAGTTCCGCTCGCTTTCGAAGAATTCCAAAAGCAGCCGGGTCTCATTGAGTGCCTGGGGCGGTGGCGCCACATGGGCGCATCCCACCAGAGCGAGAAGACCGACAATCCAGATCAGTCCAACCCAGTATCTGCGTTGGGGGTTACTGTTTTTCATCGTTTTGCTCCTATGTGATTAAAGTATGAACGCTACCTGGCCCTGACAGCCGGCCGACCCACGAGTAGTCCCCGCGACTGTCAGGGCCAACGGATCACATCGTCAAACAGGCCCGGGAACGTTCACCGATCTCCCTGGCCGCCGACTGATAACATTTCGAAAACGACTCATAACTGGTGGAACACCAATCGCACTTTTGCAATTCGGCCACCAGATTCTCTTTTTCCCGGGCGCAGCAAAGCTGCGCCTTTTTAGATGCTTGCTGGTTCATGGCGGTTACCTCCAGATCGATTTTTACAGTTGATAGTCAACAACAGCAGCCGCAATCGTCTTCCTGGGTCGCGGTTGCCTGAAAACAAAGATCTTCGTAACCTCCTTCATCGTTGACGGCTTTACAGCAGCAAAGGTCGGGTTGCCCCGCTTTGTCCGCCGGCCGCGTAACGCAGGAGAATTCTTTTTCTTGGGAAGGGCTCATGTTCGCACTCCTTTCCTATTTGGCGTTCCTGCTTTCCTTTCCACCTTCATTGGGGACCGCCATGGCCGGCGATCCTATTCCCGGCGGTTTGCACTTCAGGACTCAAATGGGTCACAAGATCTGCACGGGTACGGTAGCCGATTCGATCACCTGCCGGGCGATGTTGCCGAATCCACTCTCGCGCCGCTCGCCTCGACGGGTAATGACGATCAGGTCGGCCGCCTCGCGTTCGACTGCCTTTAGAATCTCTTCAGCCGGTTCGCCCGTCACGAGACGCAGGCGCAGATAGGGACACGCCTTCAGCTCTTCGTCGCAGAGTTTCTCCAACCGTTTGCGCGCCTTGCCGATTTCCCAATCCCTGAAGTTGTTCAGCAGTTCCACGCTCGGATAGTTGCCGTAGGCCGGAAACATCCGGCACAAATCCACAGCCACGTACAACAGAACCACGGCCGCGTCATGCTTTTGGGCCAAGTCCACCACATGCGGACCGGCCTTGAGCGAATTGGCCGAAAGATCCGTGGGCCATAAGATGGTTTTGATCTCCATAGACACCTCCCGTTTATCCTTCCGCGTTCCGTTTGTCCGACCCACGGACAGCTTGCCGCCAATGACCTTTCCGCTGACGGATGGCGTTGATCAGCCCGCCGGCCAGCAGCACCTCGCGTTGACGCGGACACAACGCGCAAGTCGCCATGTAACGTTGGTGTTCGTACCGGACGCTATGGGAATAGTCACCACCGACATTGCCCATGTCAAGTTTGCAGGCGCATTGGAACTCAAAACTATAAAGCTTACATTGGCTCGATATGCCCTGATTGCGGTATCAGAAATAATCCCGTTTCAGTCAGTGGGTGTCGCGCGGCATGCTGTGAGATGTCGTCACCTGCCGGGCAGGCGACTCATGGGATGTCCGGTTGGGTCTCTTCGGTGGCGGCTCTTTGATCGGCGGGGGCGGTGGCACGTCAATCGGCTCGCCCGCGGGGGGAAGATCCGGCTTCGGCGGTTTGTCCAATGGCTTGTCCGGTTCTTCCACGGGCGGCTTTTGGGGCCGGTTGGGCGGCTCTTCGACCGGCGGTTTAGCGGGCCCCGCGACGGTCGTCAGCTGTGCACCCGCCCACTCATCATTGACCGTGTGCGTCTGCATTCTTGCATGACCCGTTTTCATGATCTGTTCGCGCTCCTCACTGTCGACGGCCTGATGATCCAGGATCGCCGACTTTGCGTTGGTTCAGTTTACAGCGGTGGCGCGGCAACGTCCACCGCTGTAATCGGTGG
>JAGTVD010000193.1 GCA_018224505.1 Desulfatitalea sp.
CATGGGGATCCACGGCAAAACCCCACTTGCCGAACCCCATGGTCTCCAGTTCCTCGAACAGATGCTTGTGGAACTTGGTCCCCTCCACGATGGGGAAGGTGACGCCGAAGACGGTGTAGACCCCCGATGCCACGAAGTATTGACCGATACAGATGGCCTTTTCACTCATGTACTCCGGCGCGCAACCGGCCACCGGCAGATCGGCGATGCTGTCGCCCAGACCGCCGATGCGCACCATCTCGCTGGCGGCGATCAGGATACGGCTGTTATCCACACAGGACCCGATCCCCAGCACGGGAGGCATGCCGACGGTCTCACACACCTCACGCAATCCCGGACCCGCCAGGTGCGCGGCTTCGGGGGTGGTCAAGCCGGCTTTGGCCAGCGCGATCTGGGAACAGCCGGTCTGCAGCACCAGCACATCATTCTTGATCAGCTCCTTGACCAATTCGACGTGCACATGGTCCTGCTTGACCCGCGGATTGGTGCAACCCACTACGCCGGCAACGCCCCGGATGCGACCGTTGATGATGTTGTCGTTCAGCGGTCGGTAGGAACTGCGGAACGAGCCGCCGAGCATGTAATTGATATACTCGTGGGAGAAACCATGAACGCCGATGTTCACGTTTTGCGGAATCTGCACCTTGGCTGTACGGTTCTTGAAGCGCGAAATGGCTTTGATCACAATCTCGTCGGTGCATTTTTTCGGATCGTGGTCATTGAATTCCACATGGGTGGCCCCCTCGATCCGGCAGCGGGGATTAGTGGTGATCAACGGGGTGGCGTAGCATTCGGCCACCTTGACCAGCCCCTGCTTGATGCACTGAACATCCACCGCCATGGCATCGACCGCCCCGGTGATGAGGATCGTTTCTGTGGACATGAAGTTGCCTGCGTGGGGAATACCGTGACGCACCAGCACTTCGGCCCCCGAGCAACACATGCCGGCCAGATTGATGCCCTTGGCGCCGGCCGCCTTGGCCGCTTCGATGAAGGTGGGTTCGTTGACCGATTCGATCATCGATTCGAACAGATTGGGCTCATGGCCATGGATGATGATGTTGACCTGGTCCTCTTTGAGCACGCCCATGTTCACTTCGATGCTGACCGGTGACGGGGTGCCGAAAAGGATGTCGGAAATTTCGGTGGCCACCATGGAGCCGCCCCAACCGTCGGCCAGTGCGGTGCGGCTGCACTGCTTGGTGATGTTTTTATAGTCTTGATCGACCCCCATGTGACTGCGGTGCATGATCTCCATGATTTCACGCATGGCGCCCCGGGGCACCACGCCATGCTTGCGCCAGGTCTCCAGGGTTTTGGCCGGCACGCGTTTGGCAAAGGGGATTTCCCCATCCACTGCCGTGTAGGTGCTCTCCAGCGCCTCATAGAGATCCACGGCGATCTCCTTGGTGGTCCGCCCTTCGGTTTCAATGCCAATGGACTGTGCGACGGATTCCAGCTTCTGGGTGTCCTTGATGGTGTAATCTTTGATGCGGCCGTTGACCACCTCGCGGAACAGATCCAGCATGCTCATGCCGTGGTCCGTGTGGGCGGCTCCGCCGGCTGCCACCATACGGGCGAAGTTGCGCGCCATGATGGTGTCGATGGTGGCCCCGCATACCCCCACCTTGCCGTATGGGTCCTTGGCGTTCAAGCGGCACGGCCCCATGAAGCAGTGCTTGCAGCATGCCGAGTCGGCGCCGATGGGACAAGCCTTCATGTTAGCCGCCCGATCAAAGGCGGTTTCCACCCCGTCCAGCCGTCCCTTGGTGATCATCTGCTGGGTGGCATCGCAGGTGGTGAAATCCTTTACCGGGATTTCTTCTTTTTCACTTTTTTTCTTGATGTCCATAACGTCTCCCTTCGTGGAAAGATTGTGTGCGGATAAGGTGGCCTGAACACACCATCGGGCCTGAATGGCCGTGCTTGCAAACTGTGGGGTCAACACCTTTTCATCGGGTTTTGGTCCTCGATGCATTAATAGTAATGATTACTAATAACAGGTAAATTTATGAACTGTCAACACGGTTTTTCGCTTTTTTACCCGCTTGAATGAACGATTTACCGGGCATCAAGGCTCGCCACCGCCGGCCTGGGCTCGAAAAGGGGCCTTGTTATTGCCCCACAGGGTTGCTGCAAATCCTTAATACCCCGAATTTCTATACTTATTATCACTACGAAACCCACTGTGATGATTCGCCAACCCTTGTTTGCAATCTTAAACGAGCTGTATTAATGAAGAAGGGTGTAGGGTCGCCAGGGCACAAAACGGTCGGCAATTGAATTACCGCAAATTCGGACGCCGTTTTCACCACTATCCAACACCAAGACACCCAATGTCCCAATCGCGATGAAAGGAATGGACCACGATGACCTCCGAACCCATCAAGATATTCAGTTTGAGTACTTGCAGCCATTGTAAATCCACCAAAAAATTTCTGGACGAGTGCACAATCCAGTATGAGTTTGTGGATGTGGATCTTCTTGCAGGTGATGAGCGCAAAGCGATTCTGGAAGATGTGCGCAAATTCAATCCCAAATGCTCATTTCCGACCATCATCATCGGTGAAAAAGTGATCGTCGGCTTCAAAGAGAACGAAATCAAGGAGGCGCTGGGGCTGTAATGGACGCCAATACACTCTATGAAAACCTGAAGCGGATCCAACAGGCCAAAGGCTATTATTTCAGCCAGGACCGGGCGCATGTGATGGGATTGATGGAAGCGCTGCTGCTTAACAAAGAACGCTACGGCTATATGGTGTGTCCCTGTCGACTGGCCTCCGGTGACCGCGAAGCGGACAAGGACATCATCTGCCCTTGCGTATACCGGGAACCGGATGTACGGGAGTATGGCAGCTGTTATTGCAACTTGTATGTTTCCCGTGCGTGGAACGAGGGCACGATTCCCCATGAATATGTGCCCGAAAGACGGCCGCCGGAAAAGATGATGTTTTGAGAGGTGATGGTTTCGTAACACACCCTATTTTACAAAACCATCCACGCTCGCATTCATCAAGTGTTTTCAGAGGAACGGGGGAGAGCCGGCACGGCCCTCTCTTCTCCATTCAAGCCGCTGCCCATTATCAGTGCTTGAATTTTCCCGCCACACCCTTACCGTAATCCTGGCACGCCTTGTTGCCTTCCGGGCTATCGATCGCATGCTCCTTCAAATTGAGGGCGCCCAGATCCACCATATCCATCTTGAACACATGCTGCATGGTGTCGAATATCATCGGCCCCGATTCGCCACTGTGGGTATAGGCGCAAAAGGCCCCTCCCATCTTGCCGGTCAGATTGGCCTTCTGGGCCATGAACAGAAAGGTTTTCATCCCGCTGGTCATGTCGCGATGGTAGGTAGGGCATCCGAAGATATACCCGTCATAACCGGCAAGCTCGGCTTCGCTCTTGATGTCTGCCACTTTACGCAAATCGGCATCGTGACCGCCCATACGAATGCCCTCGGCAATAAAGCCGGCCATCTTTTCGGTCATGCCGGTGCGGCTGATATAGGCCACCAGAATTTTGTGCATACGCGCCTCCTTGAAACAGCTTTCACAGAGTTTTATGGTTGTTTGAAAAAACAGGTTGCCGACGGCTTACTTATCTTCGATGGCGAATCGGGCCAGATTGGACTTCTGGGGTACGAATTCTCCGATGGGCACCAGCTTCTTGTTGAATTTGACACAATCGACCATGATGTTCCACAGCTTTTCCAGATCACCGGTTTCCTGGGTGTTCTCCGGTACAAATTCCACCACGTTTTTTTCCACTTTGATTTTCATGGATCCTCCTTTCAAATACGGTTGGTCTGAGTTTTGTCCCACACCTTGTGCAGGTCTGTTGGGTCTTTGAAGACACCTCAATGAAGAATGCCATAGGTTAATCCAAAAAGCATGCCATTGACCAATGGTCGCCCTTTAATTACTCAATACACATAAATTACTATAACATAAAACGATATGGAACCAATATTGAATACGATGAGAGTGTTTCGTAACAGGTTCTTTTGAGACACGAGTGTCTCATGGACAGCAATACAGACATGGGTTGCACAAGACCCTTCGTTCCGCAGAAAAGTCTGTGGAGAGACGAACGCGACCGGCCATCAACCGAACTTGTCGTAGGCGACCATCTCTGATTCCACACCAAGGTCATAGAGCATCTTTTCCACCGCCGACACCATGGGCGGCGGGCCGCAAAGGTAATACTCGATTTCCGTTGGGTCTTCATGCTCGGCGAGGTAGTTGTCATGGGCCACCTGGTGGATGTAACCGATTGCGCCGTCCCACTTGTCCTCGGGCTGCGGGTCGGAAAGCGCGACGCAATAGGAAAAGTTGG
>JAGTVD010000194.1 GCA_018224505.1 Desulfatitalea sp.
ACTTACTCTTTTTGATCTCCTCATCCATCCCCAAGGCCGCCATGCGCAAAAATTTACGCGGATCCATGTTTTCAAGCCCGGTCGCCGGGCAGCCGGAAGAGCAGGCCCCGCACGTCAGGCAAAGATTTAGGTTGCCCCCCTCGGGCAGCAGTTCCTTCACCTTGTCCAAAAAAGTGAACTTGCGGTCCATACCCAGTTTGATCGGTTGCTCAGCCATCGGCAAATACCCTCCTTTACTGAAAAACGATGAAAAGTGATGTTCCAGATAGATGTATTAACGCTTGGTATTATGGATAAAACAGCCCGGCGCCCCTGTGGGTCTGGCGAACAGGATATCGACGTCTGCCGTCGGACACACCAAAATGGTTAAAGGTCTATTGCATCCATTGGGTAGCATTCAACGTGCCAACTACCGATCAACGGGCCATGATCCGACACGCAGCACAAGTGACGCGGGCACTACCGGTTCGATCCGGTAAGCCACCATGCCTCCAATCGGATATTATGGTTTATTTACGAATAGATAGGGTCGATCGAGAGAAGTTGGCGCGCTCAGAGCACAAAAACCCTTGCCTTCGATAACTGTGTATTGAGCGGGACAATGGAAGCGGGGGCAGCCAGTTTAATGCATTTTGCATGATTATCGCCTGCGGCCGCGCCCATCCCTGTCCGGTATCGCGATCCCATGGGCGATGATTTTACGGTAAAGCGTAGCGGCATCGATACCCAGTTCCGCAGCGGCCTTCTTACGATTCCCTTTGTGAATGGCCAAGGTTTCGGCAATCAAGTGGCGTTCCATGGCCCGCAGGTTGCGTATCCCGGAACTGTCACCGGATACCAACCCTTCGACTCGAAACTCGGACGGCAGGTGTTGCAGCTCGATCACCCCCCCACGGCACAGCACGAACGCCTGTTCGATGATGTTCTCCAGCTCGCGCACGTTACCGGGGAAGTTATGGGCCATCAGACGATCCACCACATCCATCGATACGCCGGCGATGTCCTTTGCCTGCAACCGGTTGAACTTAAGTACAAAATGCTCAATCAGCAGTGGGATATCCTCGCGGCGTTCCTTGAGATGCGGCAGCACCATGTGCACCACACGAATGCGGTAATAGAGATCCTCGCGGAACCGTCCTTCGCGCACCAGACGTGCCAAGTCCTTGTTGGTGGCAGCCAGCACGCGGATATCCACCGGTTTGGCCTGGGCGGCGCCCAACGGCTCTATCGTTCGCTCTTGGAGCACCCTCAACAGTCGCATCTGCATGGCCGGTGAAATATCGCCGATCTCGTCCAACAGGATGGTCCCCCCGTCGGCGCGCTCAAAGCGGCCAACCCGGTCCCGCCGGGCATCGGTGAACGCCCCTGCTTTGTGTCCAAACAACTCGCTCTCCAGCAAGGCATCCGGCAAGGCAGCGCAATTGACCGCTACGAAACGCTTCTCCCTTCGCGGCGACAAATTATGGATGGCGCGGGCGAACAACTCCTTGCCTGTACCGCTGGCGCCCTCGATAAGCACCGTGCTGCCGCTCTCGGCAATGCGTGGAAGGAGTTTGAAAAGCTGCATCATGGCGTTGCCGCGCCCCACGATATCTTCGAAAGTGTATCGACTTTCCAGCGCCTTTTGCAGTTGCTCGACCTGGCTCAGATCCTGAAACGACTCGACCCCGCCAATCACCCGGCCGGCGCTGTCCTTGAGAATGGCGGTGGAAATACGTATGGGCACACGATGTCCCTGATTGTTGACAATGTGGGCAGTGGCATTGACCACCGGTTGCCCGGTCTCGAAGGTTCGCCGCAGCGCACAAGCATTCTCGCAAATACTGGCATGGAACACATCGCAGCAGGCCTTGCCCAGCGCATCGGCGCGGGGAATCCCGGTGATCCGCTCGGCCGCGTGGTTAAATGCGGTAATGCACCAATCCAATCCCACCGTAAACACCCCCTCGTTGAGGGCATCGAGAATCACATCCCGCTGTTGCACCGCATCATGATTGCCGATCATGAAATCACCCCCCTCGCACCCATGCAATTTGCAATGATCAATGATTGATTATATTGCACATTGCATGATTATCATCAATCTTTATTCCATCGTCACCCCAGGCACGGCATTACGAAACCGTCTGCACCCATTGATCTCTTTGGCATGTCCGTTGCTGCCTGCATTTCCGCAAAGACCACCCGCTGGTTTGATGACTACGGATATGGTAGGTTCGGTAATCAACATAGCGCACCACGAACCATCCCAAACAACCCGCCGACCCCTGTTCGGCATTCATCTTCGACACAAGGAGCATCCCATGGCCCAAATGACCGAACGCATGCAGCAACTCTTCATCAAAGTGCCCGCCGCAGTTCTCTGCACCGCCACTGCCGATGGCGCCCCCAACGCGGTGCCCGTGGGCGCCAAGCGCATCATCGATGCCGAAACCATTCTAATATCGGATCAATTTATGAACAAGACCCTGGCCAATATGAAAAGCAATCCCCGGGTGGCGGTCACCTTCTGGGAGGGCCATGAAGGCTACCAAATCAAGGGCACTGTCACCATCGAAACCAGTGGGCCGCGTTTCGAGGAGACCAGCCGCTGGATCGAGGAGATGGGCGCCAAAGCCGGATTTCCGCTCAAATCCAAAGGCGCGGTGATCCTGAAGATCGAAGAAATTTTCGGGGTCGCACCCGGACCGGGCGCCGGCAAGAAACTGGCCTGAACACCGCTTCCCATCGCGGTCCCGGACAATCATACCCGATCTCTCAACAGGAGGCGTAAGGTGGAAAACATTCTGATCGTTGGTTGTAAAAAAGCAATGGACGATGTCTGTATCGGCTGTTCACGCTGCATGGTGGGCCTGAACCGTCGCGAGGGTGAATTTGCACGATACAAGGACCAGGAGGCCCAACTGGTGGGCCTGCTCAACTGCGGCGACTGCCCGGGCGCCACCGTGGTCACCCGACTGGCCCAGGTCAATCTCTGGAACAAGCCCGTGAACCAAACGATCACCAAAGTCCATGTGGCCGCCTGCATTGTGGATCACTGCCCGCATAAAGAGACTCTGATCGGCAAGATCAAGGCCAAGGCGGGCGTGGAGGTGATCGAGGGAAGCCACCCATACAAGCCGGAGAATATATTTGCATAGCGCTCGCGGGCTGTTTTCTGTGTTAAAAACCAAGTTTTAAGTAGAAGAAGACTGCCGGATATCTGGTTGGTCTTCGAAAGGTTGCGTTCGATATCCGGGGATCGTGCATGGACCGTGTGGCGATCCCCATTCACCATTAGAGGAGGCCTGTCATGGCACCCGCCATCCAACTCGCCGAAATCCGGAAGGCCGAAGTCACCATTCTGGTGGACAACTACACCGATCTGCTGCTGCCGGACACCGACACCGTCAAACGGCTGCGCACCACGCCGCCCAACGCCCCCATGGCCGAGCACGGCCTGGCTTACCTGGTCACCGTCTACGGTGACGACCAGAAACAATCCCTGCTGATGGATGCCGGTATCTCCGGCGGCTGCCTGAGCCACAACGCCGCACTGCTGCCCACGAGCATCGCCGCCCGATCGGGCATCGTACGGCACCGGATCGAAGATATCAGCGCCATTGTTCTAAGCCATGGCCACTTCGACCATTTCGGCGGCATGCAGCATTTCCTGCGTCAATGGGGCCGCAAGATTCCCCTGGTGGTGCATCCCGACGCCTTCGTCGAACGGCGCCTCAATCTTGGCCCGGAGGTGTGCGTGCCCCTGCCGACCCTTACCGAGGCGGAGCTGACCACCGCCGGCGCCGTGCCGGACAAGCGGGATGCCCCCTCCACCATGGCCGACAACCACATCCTGATCAGCGGCAAGGTGGCCCGCACCACCGATTTCGAGCAGGGCACCCCCAGCCTGGAATCCAATCTGGACGGCACCTGGAAAGCCGATCAATTCCCGGACGATCAGGCCATGGCGTTTCACCTTCAAGACCACGGCCTGGTGATCCTCGGCGGGTGCTCGCATGCCGGCATCATCAATACCATCGCCCACATCCGCAATGTCACCGGCATCGACAAGGTCCATGCGGTGCTGGGCGGTTTCCACCTCAGCGGCGCCGGCGAAGCCCTGATCACGCCCACGGTCCAGGCCATGCAAACCATCGCACCGCAGCTGGTGGTACCCACTCACTGCACCGGTTGGACCGCCATCAACGCCTTTGCCGCCGCCATGCCCGGTCAGTTTGTGCTCAACTCGGTGGGAACGACCTATTTGTTTGGGTGATGCTGCTTTTGACCGCCTATTGCATTCCCGCTGCCGATGGTGTTGAATACCTGCCCGGATAACGTCTTGCAAGATTACCAGAGCGCGCGACCGAGGCAGCCGTGAAATACTTCGAAGACTTTGTTGTGGACGAAATCGAGCCCATCGGCGAATATCCGCTCAGCCGGGAAGAGATCATTGCGTACAGCAAACGATGGGCGCCCCAGGATTTTCATTTCGGCCCTGCGGCAGCCGACCGCTCTGTGTTTGCCGGCCTTACGGCGGCCGGCATCCACCTGATGACCATCACGGTGCGCCAACTGGTCCTGCACCAACCGGGTGTCGCCGTGTTGGCCGGCCTGGGGTGGGACGAAGTCCGCTTCCTCGCCCCTGCACGCCCCGGAGACACCCTGACAATCTTCCGGCAGTGCATCGACCGCCGCCCCTCCGAATCCAAAACGGATCGCGGCATCGTGAAGTACCGGATCATGCTCGACAACCAGGAAGGCGAACCATTGCTGCGCTATATCGATACCCAGTTGGTCCGGAGGCGGCCGCACCAATTTTCTGAATCCGACACGGTGTCTTGACATTCTTCGGTTGCGGCCCCATATCATTTTAAAAGGAGATCCCCATGCGCGGCCGTTTCGTCGGATTCCGAAACATCGAGCAACTCAAACAATATTTTCCCATCGACCAGGCACAGTGCCAGGTGACGGCCAACTACAACGTCGCTCCAACCCAGGAAATCCTCGTACTGCTGCGCCGGAACGGCATCAATACCCTGGAGAAATACCACTGGGGACTCGTTCCCCACGGGGCTAAAGATAGCGCGATCGGCGCAAAAATGATCAACGCCCGCATGGAAACCGTGAAAAAAGTACACCACCGCATGCCGGCCATCCTGCACGCACAAGATTATACCGCCTGGCTGGACAGTGCGAACCAGGACACCACCGGACTGCTGGCGATGCGGTCCGAAAGGACCATCACCGATCTGGTCTTCCGTCCCGTCTCCCGGCAAGTCAACTCGCCACGCACCAACGATCCGGGCAACATCCAACCCGTGCAGCTCGAGCTGGAGTTCTGATGGGCCGACGATGCATATTCTGACGACCATCGTTCCGATTTTCTTCGTTGTTGTCGTGGGCTGGGGTATCCAGCGCCGCGGTTTCCTGCCCGCGGCATTCGTGGAACCGGCCAACCGCCTGGTATACTACGTGGCCATTCCCGCCATGATGTTTCAAGCGATCATCAAATCCGACCTGACCGCCTGGTTTCATCCGGGCCTTATACTGCTGACCCTGCTGGCCGCGGTCATCACCTATGCGGCCGCCTGGCTGATTTGCATTGCCACACGCATCCCCCGATCGGCCACCGGAACGTTCATTCAGGTCTCGGGGCACGGCAACCTGGGGTACATCGGCCTGGCGGTAGCCTTCTATTACATGGGCAGCGAGGGCCTCGCCCATGCCAGCGTCATAGCCGGCTTTCTGATGATTTTGCAGAACATCTTATCCATCGTCGCCCTCCAGGCCTACGCCCCACAAAACGGCACGCTTCGTCAGGGCAGTCTTCATCAAATGGCGTTCAAGCTGCTGCGCAACCCGGTCATTGTCTCCGTGCTGGCCGGCATGGCGTTCTCGATCCTCGCCATCCCACTGCCGGTGGTAATTTCACGGACACTCACCATCCTCAGCGGCATGGCGCTGCCCATGGCCCTGCTGGTGATCGGCGCCTCGCTCTCCTTTCAACACATGAAAGCACAAGTCCTGATGGTCGTCGGTGCCACCGCCATCAAGCTGCTGTTCCTGCCCGGTGTGGGCTGGCTGCTGTTCTACATCTTTGGCCTGGCGGGCAGCGACACACTGCCGGCATTGATCCTGCTGGCCTCCCCAACCGCCACCATTACCTACATCATGTCCCGGGAGATGCAAGGCGACACCGACCTGGCCTCCGCCACCATCTCCGCCAGCACCCTGGCATCCGCCCTGACCTATATCGCGTGGCTTCAAGTGGGGACCGGGTAACCTCTCCTATAGAACATCGCAGCAATCCGATACCCGCCGCAACCGCCACCACAAAGATGATATCCCTTTGAACCTCTGGATGACGGATGTGGTGGATCGATTCAGGAAAGAATCCGCTTGGGGGTTTCCAGCAACAGGCGGCCGGCGTTGGCGAGCTGGCGCCAGGTGAGGGCCCAGTTCTCTTGACGGCGGCGGGTTTCCAGGCAGCGCAGGAAGC
>JAGTVD010000195.1 GCA_018224505.1 Desulfatitalea sp.
AAAGGCGGTGCGTATCGGCGCGAGGCGCCGTTGCAACAGCCGCCTCGGGATCGTGCGGAGGGGGAAAATTGGAAGCCGGGTTGCCCGATCCCTTTGAATGGAGAGGATTAATCGCAAACCGGGGGGGTCGTGTCAAGGCAATTGTCGGCTGCGCAAAATGCCCCAACACGATGCGGCGGTAGACCCGACCCCATTATGGCCCCTTGGCGTCAAAGCGCGCATCACCCGGCCCCCGGCTCACCCGCCGGCGGTCGTTCTATTGAAATTCATCGGCGGGGCAGGGTATATTCCCCACTCTATTTCGAACAGAAGGAAGGGATGACCGTCATGGACCTTTTGGACCTTTGCGACACCCATATGTAACAAGCCTTTGAAGATGCGATCTACGAGCGCTCCGGGCTGAATCCGGCCGTCTACAACACCGAAGGGATCCGCAGCGTGCAGAATCCCCGCTGGTTCAATCGGCGCGGTTGCCCCGTTACCAAAAACCGGTTTCATTGACTTGATTGGAGCCTTCTGCTATGGCAGCCGCAAAATCCAAAATAAAAAGGAAAACCAAACCATGCAACAAACATTAGCCATCGTAAAACCCGACGGCGTGGCGCGCGGCCTGATCGGCGAGGTCGTCACCCGCATCGAACGCAACCAACTATCCATCAAGGCCATGAAATTGATCCACATGAGCCGGACCCAGGCCCAGGGGTTCTACGCCGTGCACAAGGAACGTCCTTTTTTCAAGGATTTGACCGAGTTCATGTGCTCCGGTCCGGCGGTAGTGATGGTGCTTGAAGCCGAGAATGCCATTGCCCGCTGGCGTGAAATGATGGGGGCGACCAACCCCAAGGATGCCGCCGAGGGCACTATCCGCCGTGATTTCGCCACCGATATCGAGAAGAACGTCGTGCACGGTTCGGATGCGCCTGAGACCGCGGCGTTTGAAACCGGTTATTTTTTCAGCGGCCTGGAACGCGTTTAATGTCCGGTGTGCGTCTGGATCATGTGACCGTTGTGCTCAACCGTCCCCGTTATCCCGAGAATATCGGGGCCGCCGCGCGCGCAGCCTGCAACATGGGCATCGAACGCATAGTGGTGGTGTCACCCGAGAACTGCGACCTTTCACGCGTGTTGAAACTGGCCACCCACGCCGCGATCGATGTCGTCGAGAACATGCACTGCCATAACGACCTGCGGACCGCCCTGGCCCCCTATCGCTACGTGGTGGGTACGACCGCCCGCTTGGGGGGACAGCGCGGGTCCGTGGCAACGCCTGCTCGTATAGCCGAACAACTATCCGACATTTCACAAAAAAACGAAGTGGCGTTGTTATTTGGACCCGAGGATCGCGGTCTGACCAATGATGAGTTGCGACTCTGCCACCAACTGGTAACCATCCCCACCGCACAATTCTCCTCCCTGAACCTGGCCCAGGCCGTGATGGTACTGTGTTACGAACTTTTCCAAACCACCACGACTTCGTCCAGCGGATTTGCCCCACGCCTGGCCACCCGGGCCGAACTGGACGGCATGTACGATCAGGTCAAAGATATCCTGATCCGCATCAATTACATCCAGCCGGAGAACCCTGATTATTGGATGAACAAACTGCGCCACTTTTTTACGCGCGTGCAACTCAGGGCCGGCGAAGTAAGCATTATCCGCGGCATCTGCCGCCAGATCAACTGGTATGCCGGCAAGTGCCACCAGGACGGTATTCAAGGCACCCCACCCCCCGACAGCGATCAGTAACCCATTGATCACGAAACAGCTCACTGGGAGATACTGATAAATAAGGGAATCTCTTGAAATCCGCCCATTGGTGTGGTTATCTTGTCCATGCGTACCAGCGTGCGCCCAATGAGCCGCACGTTCCACCGGGATCTGAAAAGGAGAACCGAAACATGCACCGTGTGCTGATCATCGAGGATGATAACTACGTGCAGAGCATGCTCAAGCAAACCTTTGAAAGGGCGGGATACGAGGTGGCCACGGCCGGAAATGGGGCCGATGGGCTCAAGGTCTATGAAACCCATTGGACCGAATCGGAGCCCTTTGATGTCGTTATTACCGACCTGATCATGCCGGAAATGGAAGGCATTGAAACCATAACCAAACTGCGCAAAACGCATCCATCGGTTAAAGTCATCGCCATTTCCGGCGGCGGCCGGAACAGACCTGAAGACTATCTCTTTCTGGCTGAAAAATTAGGCGCTAACCGCACCTTTTCCAAACCCGTCGACCGCCAGGCATTGCTGCAGGCGGTTTCCGAACTGATGGCGCAATAAATTCAAAGGAGTGTCGAGATGCCTGGTCTTCTGTTCCGCTGGCTGACCCTGACGGTGGCCATTATTCTATCCGCCTATCTGCTCAGCGGCATTCATGTAAGCGGCTTTTTCTCAGCCTTGGGGGCCGCCGCAATATTGGGTATTCTGAACGCCTTCTTCAGACCCATAGCCCTGCTGATCACACTGCCGATCAACGTGATCACCTTCGGCCTTTTTACGTTCATCATCAATGCGGTCATGCTTAAAATGGCATCGGGCGTCATTGCCGGTTTCCAGGTCCAAGGCTTCTGGACAGCGGTGTTCGGCGCCCTGATCATCAGCCTGGTCAGCTTCGCTTTAAACACCTTGATCAGCGGCACCGGCAAGGTGGATGTCATCGATTTGCGGCACAAAGGGGGCAACCGCTGGGAGTAGCGTTCATTCATGGGGCTGTTCCCACTGAACCGAAATATCCGGCCGATGCCAAACCCCACCGGCCGCCATCCCGGGCTGCCATCAAAACAGGTGTATCATTCGGTGAACGTATCTTTCCTTAGGGGGCCGGCGGACACATTCCGATGAAGTGGTTTTGGATTATCCTGGCGCTCGTCTATATCGTGTCGCCCTACGACTTGATCCCGGACTTCATTCCAGTGCGTGGCTGGATTGATGACATTGTTGTATTTTTCCTGTTGATGCGCTACCTGCGACGCATCCGGCGGGCATCGCCCACAAAGGACCAAACTGCCGGAGGGCAGCCCCACGACGATTCGAGCCGCCATGACCGGACCTCGGATCATTCCCAAGGCGGTGAGACCCCCAAGGATCCTTACACCGTTCTGGGGGTGACCCAGGGCGCCGATCAGACTGAAATCCGAGCGGCTTTCCGGCGCCTGGCCAACCAGTACCACCCGGACAAAGTCGCCCATCTGGGTCGGGAGTTTCAAGAAATGGCTGAAATACGATTCAAGGAGATCCAAAACGCTTACGACCTGTTGCGCCGGAGACGGTAAGCCGCCGGCCGGGCCGGGTTGACCTGAAACAGCAATACCAAAACGGGCTCGCGAAATTGTTTTCGAGCGCGTCCCAAGGAGAAAACTCACCATGGCACCCACCAAGACCCCATCGGACAGCGACCGCTTGCGACAGATCGTCGCCGAGGCACGCCAGCACCGCAAATCCCAGGAAAATACCTACCGTGAACGTGCGCTCAAGTTGTTCCCCAAAATCTGTGCCCGCTGCGGGCGGGAATTCGAAGGCAAACGGCTCAAGGAACTCACCGTGCACCACAAGGACCACAACCACGACCACAACCCGCCCGACGGCAGCAACTGGGAACTGCTATGCCTCTACTGCCATGACAACGAGCACAGCCGTCAGGAGGTGGCGGATGCCTATGCCCCCGATTCACCCGACCGCGAATCGCGCGCCGGATTGGGGGACAATCCCTTCGCCGCATTGGGTGCGTTGCTGAAGGGCAAAGAGTGATCGGCTGTGATCGGCCGTTGACAATTGACACCAATCCCATTAGGTTGTCGAAACTTTTTGCGCGGGGATGCAACCCGGCGCGCCATACCTAACCCACAAGGAGAGCCCCATGAACCTTAAAGCCAAGGGATACGTTCAAAACCAAAAAGCTGAAGCCCAGCAGAAATTGGCCAACCGGATCGCCCTGCTGGAATCCCAGGGCCAGGAAGGCAAAGCGGTTACCCGGGATGCGATCATTAAAAAACTGCAAGCCGACATCCGCAAAGCCAGCCGCCGATTGGCACAAGTGGCCGCCCAGGAGAAACTGATCGCTCAAAAGCAACAGACCAAAATAGAAAAAGCCGCCGCTGAAAAAGAAAAGGCCGCCGCTGACACCCCCAAGATCAAGAAAGCGGCCCCCAAACCCGCCAAGGCCGCGAAAAAAGAGAAAAAGGCCGCCGCAAAATAAGCAGGGCCATACAGTGCCGACCGTCGCCCAAGTCAGAGGCCGGCACTTTGGGCTCGCGCACGTGCGCGCGCCCTGAGCCCCACCCCCACCCCACTCCGCCACCCCATTTCGCCACCCATGGCGTGGTGCCCGTGGCCAGTTCCAGCCCGCCATGGGTATCCGGGTGTTTTTCCAAGCAAACAGCCGCTTTAATCCGACCCACTTTTTGAAGCCCAATCATTTTCAATATATTGATAATACGACTTTTTTTATCGATTTCGCTGGTTAAAAAATCCTCAATTTGTTATATGGAACCGTTTAGCAATTCGGATTCTATGCACACAAATGGTGTTTGTAGATAAAGAGGGGGGCTTCATCAATCTTTTAACCAGGAGGAATCACAGGCAATGAAACCGGAAAAAACACGCTACCTGAGCATTGAGCAGTGCGTTGATTACATCATCGAAGAGTTCGGCACCGACATCAGAATGGGAATGCCGCTGGGTCTGGGCAAACCGGCGCCCCTGATCAATGCATTGTATCAGCGGGTCAAGCAGAATCCACAGCTCCATTTGACGATTTTCACCGCCCTGTCTCTGGAAAAGCCGGCTTGGTCCAGCGATCTCGAACGCCGCTTTCTGGAACCCTTTCTCGCACGCGAGTTTTCCGGCGTACCGGAACTGGATTACATGCTCGATCTGCGCGCAGGGGCACTTGCGCCCAATGTGACTATCCACGAACTGTTCTGCAAAGCGGGAGCCTACCGCAAAAATCCCGAAATGCAGCAAAACTACATGAGCACGAACTACACCCACACCCACCGCGACGTCATCTCCATGGGCGAAAACTGCTTCAGCCACATGATCGCCAAAAAAGAGACCGACGAGGGCACACGCTACAGTTGCAGCTGCAATGCCGACACCTCCCTCGCCGGCTTGAAAGATTCGACCTACCTGCCGGCGAATGGTCAGAAAAGATTGTTTACCATCGGCATGGTCAACACCCAGTTGCCCTACATGTACGGCGACGCCGAAGTCTCTTCCGACCTTTACGATGTGATCATCGACGATCCGCAGTGCCACCACCCCTTGTTCGGCACCCCCCGTCCGGCCATCAATCCGTCGGACTACATGATCGGCCTCAATATCAGCACCCTGATCAAGGATGACGGCACACTCCAGATCGGCATCGGCGCACTGGGCGATTCCATTGCCTATGCACTGGGCCTGCGCCACAACCAGAACGCGACCTACAAGGAGTTGGTGGAGAAATGCGGCCTTGGTGACCGATACGGCGCTCTGATCGACGCCATCGGCGGCACGGACCCCTTCCACAAAGGTCTTTACGGCTCCACGGAGATGCTGGTGGACGGCTTTCTGCAGCTCTATAAAAGCGGTGTCATGAAGCGCAAGGTGTATCACCACATCGGCATTCAGCGCTTGGTCAATGAAGGCAAGCTGACCGAAACGATCACACCCGACATCCTGCAGCAGATGATCGCACAGGAGACCATCCACCCCTACCTGACCCGCAAGGACTTCGAATCGCTCAAACGATTCGGGGTTTTCCGGGACGAGGTCACCTACGACAACGGGCACCTGGTGGACGGCGAGCGGCGCTACCCGGCCAATCTGGCTGAGGCGGACAACTTGGCCCTGGTGAGTGAAAACTGTCTGGGCCGCCAATTGAAAAACGGCGTCATGCTCACCGGGGCCTTCTTCATCGGACCCAAGGATTTCTACGAAACCCTGCGTCAAATGCCGGAAGAGGAACTTCGGCAGTTTGAAATGACCGGCGTGGATGTGGCCAACCAATTGTACGGCAATGAGGTGCTGCGCTCATTGGAGCGCAAGGACGGCCGATTCTGCAACACGGGCATGAAGGCCACCTTGCTGGGCGCCATTGTCTCCGACAGCCTGGAAGATGGCACGATCATCAGTGGTGTGGGCGGTCAGTACAACTTCGTTTCCATGGCCCATGCCCTTCCCGATGGCCGTTTATTGATGATGATCAAGAGCACCCGCCAGGAGCACGGCAAAACGCTTTCCAACATCGTTTACAACTACGGTCATGTGACCATTCCACGCCATTTGCGGGATATTGTCATCACCGAGTATGGCATTGCAGACATTCGGGGCAAGTCCGACCAGCAGATCATCAAGGCCATGCTCAACATCGCCGACTCCCGTTTCCAGGACGAACTGCTGGCCGAAGCCAAAAAGCACAAGAAAATCCCCGCCGATTATGAGATCCCCGAGCAGTTCCGGAACAACACCCCCGAGCGGCTCCTCGAGCTCGTCAACTTGTACAGACTGCAAGGGCTTTTCCCGAACTTCCCGTTCACCACGGTCTTCTCCGATGTGGAGTTGATGATCGCCCACGCCCTCAAGGTGCTCAAAACCAAAGCCGCCGGCGCCGGCGCGGCCGAGATTCCCGGGATCATGAAAGCACTGCCCGAAGCGGTGCCGGCCAACCTGCAACCCTTCATGGAGCGCATGCAGTTGGAGAACCCCATGACAGCCGAAGAAAAACAAGCCCAGAGAATGTTGCTGCTGTCGTTCCGCCTGGCAGGATTCTGCTAACCGTTCGATCAAACGAAAACAAAAGCCCGTTCCTGCAAAATCAAGGGAACGGGCTTTTTTCTGCACAACTCAGAACACCACCCTTCGGGCCCGGGCAAGAACATCTTCACATTTTATGCAGTCCTCTACCCAAAATCCGCCACGGCCTGGCGCATCAACCGGCCAATGGGCAGGTGGTGGGGACAGCGCCGTTCGGCAGCGCCAAAATCAGCGCGGGCCATCTGCTGCCGGGTTTCCACGGGCAGTGCATTGAATTGTTCCCGGGCCCACTCGGGCTTGCCGTAGCTCTGGCAATACATGTGGTAGCGCATCACATCGCTGATGGGCACCCGGGCGGTCAATGTCGCTTCACAGATCTGCCCGCATCCGGTGCAGTACTGGTCGGCGGTGATGCAAGCGTACCGCTGCAACAGGTGGGCCTCTTCGGAGGAGAGTACCGCCGTGTCCCTGGCGGCGTCCACGTTCTCCTTGAGCAGCCGCATGGTGTCCATCTGGGAGCAGATGCTGGCGACATGGGGGTTCTGCCAAACCGCCTTGAGTTTGGCCTGGCCGTCGGTCCAGCCTTTGCGCCGGAGCTGTTCGGACAGCGCCTCGGTTTCGGTCCGGGAACCGCTCCAGTCGTACCACGAAGGCCCTGCCTGGGTCTTCATGGCTGTCAGGCCGATACCCGCCTCGGTGCAGGCGGTTACGGCTTCCTGCATCTGGGGCGTTTGCATGTTGCGGAAATTATAGGTCATCATGATGCCGTCGATCCAGTCCATCTTTGCCGCGGCCATCATACACGTTTCCATGTTGTTATGGGTGCTGAACCCGAACAAACGGATCCGGCCGGCCGCCTTGGCTTTCTCGGCCCACTGGCGGGTGGCATCGTTGAGTTCGTTGATGTTGCGAATGCCATGGATGAAATAGAGATCGACATAGCGGGTATTCAAGCGGGCCAGGGAGCTTTCCAGCTGCTGTTCGATGCCCTCGGGATCGCGTGCCCGCGATTTGGTCACCAGAAAGATCTTCTCGCGCGCCTCGGGGTCGCGGCTGAAATAACGCCCCATGCCGGACTCGCTGCCTGCATGGTAGCTGGAAGCCGTGTCCCAATAAGTGACCCCCCACTGAACCGCCTGCCGGAGCATCACCTGGTTGGCGGCGATGTCGAACATCCCGCCGAGGGAAAGGATGGGCACCTGCCGGCCGCTTTTACCAAATGGGCGAGTGGGCACCTGACCGTCGGCGGTCTGGCGGGCAAGGGGCGGGACCGCCGGTGTCCGGGCCACGGCCGGCGAAGGCAGCATGGCGCCGACGCCCACGGCACCGGCCGTTTTAAGAAAGTGACGTCGTGAAAAGTTTTTTAAATTTTTATCCATAAGAACCTCCCGGATTGCGGGTCAATAGTTGGCGGCGACCGATGAAGAAGGGTCGCAACGTTCAGGACAACGTCAACCGGTGCGCCCGGTTGCGTGATTCGTTTTCGGCCGTCACCCGGATGGCGCGGCGGCCCTGCACCGGGCATTCATGCTCACACACGCCGCAGCCGATGCACCGATTGGGATCTACAAAAGGTTGTTGCAGATGCAGCATGATCCTGGCGGTCAGGCCCGCAACCGGGCGTTGCGGCCATGGATCTCCGGGGCCCAGGGTCAGGGCCTGCCCGGTATTGGTGGCGATCGGTCGCGGGGCCATCTGGTTCACGGAGCAAAAATAGTCACCCGTGCCATATTGGCCCGGCTCCCAGTCCGCACCGGCCAACGTCAAGGTATCGCCCTGTACGGCTTGAATCTCATAATCCCCATCCCGCACCGGTTGCATGATGTCGCGGGTGAAGATGGCTTTAGGGCTCACCGGGCAATTCTCCTGGCAGACGATGCACGGCGTGTCCATGGCCCATGGCAAACAACGCCCGTGATCCACGAAGGCCATACCGATACGCAACGGCCCCGACGCGCTGAACTCCCCTGTGCCCATGCGCTCAGGCACGGTGAGGGGCCGTAAAGCAGCCGTCGGGCAAACCCGGCTGCACGCCACGCAGTTGAACTGGCAGCCACTGGTCCCGGTGCGGAAATTGAGCATGGGCGTCCACAATCCCTCCAGTCCGCTTTGCAAGGTCGCCGGGTGGACCACATTGGTCGGGCAGATGCGCATGCATTGTCCGCACTTGATGCAGCGCGCCAGAAAAGCGGCTTCGTCCAGGGCCCCGGGGGGACGAATGACAGCGGGGTTCCAATTGGCATCGGCCATGCCATCCATCCGGACCATGGGCACCGCCACCAACCCCACGGCGATACTGGTGACCACATGCCGTCGCTGCAGATCGGGCAACAGCTGCTCGCCGGCGGCCGACGGGGTGATGCGGTATCCCATCACCCCATGGCGGCACCCGTCCAGGCAGTTGAGGCACAGCACGCACTCACTGGTGCGGAAAGTCTCGGTGGGCGTGCAAGCCCCTTCGCAGTCCGCCTCGCACCGCCGGCAATCGGCACACGGCACCTGCTGCTTGCCGATGCGCCAGAGGCTCCAACGGCTGAGCAGGCCGAACAAGGCGCCCAATGGGCAAATAAAGCGACAGTAAAAACGAGGCACCCGCACACTGAGCAGGACAAACAATAAAAAGAGCACACCGATCAGGGCCGCCCCCGGATAAGCGCGGGGCAGCGCAGCGGTCACTTTCAGGGGGGCGTCCAACAGGGGCAGCAGCACAATGTTCACCGAACGATGCATCAGGGCTATGGGGTCCAGCAGCCCGGTTTGCAGCGAAGCGACCAACCAGCCGGCCCGGGGAAAGAGAAACTCCAGCAGCAAACCGAGGGATAGGGCCCCCGCCGCCACCCAGGCCGCATCCCGCCGGATCCGGATGAGTTTGAAGGCCGCCATAACCGCCAGCATTGCCAGCGATAGGGCCAGCAGGGACCAGAACCACCCGCCGCCGGAACGGGCGGTTTGCAGCACCCATTGCAGCATACCCGCCGCGGCCGCCGCCAGCATGAACAGCAGCAGCCAGTATTTGATACGCTGGGCGGGATGGGGCCGGTTGCGCGCGATCTTGCGCGCCCGATTCAAACCCCGCTTGCCCAGATAACCCATGAACTGCTGCAGTGCGCCGAAAGGGCAGACCCAGCCACAGAAAAAGCGCCCCAATACCAGGGTCAATACAATAGTCACCACACCCCACAGCAACCCGGCATACACCGTGCGGGTAGCCAGCAGCACCCCAAGCCCGGTCAACGGATTGATCTCCAGCAGCCAGTTGACCGGCCACCCGCGCAACTGCCACCCGCGCTCGCCGAGGGTGGTGACAATGCAGAACCAGATGAACAGCGCGAAAAAGAAGATCTGGGTGATTCGTCGTGTTGTGATGATGCGCATGAAAGATCGTTTTAATTTTTAAGTGTAAGGTTTAATTACCCATTCACTTCAACCGGATTCAAAGACCTAAAATCCACCGTCCCCGCCCCTGCCCGCTCCGCCATCCGCAGATGCGGCAGATCCTCCAATGTGCGGTCGAGCAGTCCGGCGCCCATGGCATCCACAGCCACCGGATCGGTACCGGCGATGAGGGTGTAGGTGGTTTTGAGGTCGTCCAGGGAACCCCCGGTGGGACCGTTGTGCATCATGCTCATGGTGCCGTCCAGAATCACCAGGGTCGGCTTGATCATCGTGGCCAGCTCGGTGATGATGGTGTGGATCTGCTGGTGGAAGATGTTGCGCCGGCCGCCCAGCAGGCCGTACCAGTTCTTCAGGGTCATGGAAGCGCCGCTGCGGTGGTGATCCTTCACCGGCGCCATGCCGATCACTTTGTCGACCCGCCGCAGGGGCCCGGTCAGGGTGGGCCAGTACCGGATCAGCCGCGCGCCGGGCACGGTGTAGGGCTCGAAGCGGTCCTCGGTGGGCAGCAGCACCCTGGCACCGGCCGCCCGGGCCGCGGCGTCGATCCCGGTGAGGGCAAAGCAGCTGGTCGGATCGTTAATGGGGTTGTCGGTCACCCAAACCCGCGCCGCACCGGCTTGCAGGCACAACCGGCTGACCTGGGTCACCAGGTCCGGATGAGTGGTGGCGCACAACATGGGCGGCAAAGCGAAGGCGGCATTGACCTTGAGCAGGACATGATCACCCGGACGGACAAACTGCTCGATGCCCCCCAGGGCCTGGATAGCCATCTGCACACCCCGAATGCGATCGGCGGTCCCGCGAACCACCGCCAGCTTTCCACCTTGATCGGGCAGCGCAAAATCGGGGATTCGTTCCCCCAGGGTCCTTGCGGCTTCGGGCGGCGGCCCCTGGCGATCCCAGAAGGCCAACCCCAGGCCGCCGGCCCCCACCATCCCCAGTGCGCTGCACGCCAGACGCTTTAAAAACGCACGCCGGTCCTGACCGGGGTTTTCAGAATGGTTGCTCATTGGCGCGCTTCTCCGATATTGCGGTACAATCGCTCGGCCAGGACGAGACCATCTGCCAGCGCCTCGGCTTCGTGAACCCCCGCCAGCAAATCGCCCTTGCTGAAAACGATCTGCACCAGGTCGAACATTTCAACAATGCGCACAGGCGGCGAGCCGTCCGGGGGATCGATGGCCCGGCCACCGAAGGCGAGCAAGAAGGCCACATAGTCGTCGGCCAGCCGGGCGGCCTCCTCGGCCGAGGCGCGACGCGACACAAAGGCCATGGCGTCCCGTCCGTCCATTTGATAACGAGCGGCGTAGATTTGATCGAAGCCCTCGAAACCGAAAGCGTTGGCAGCCGTCAAGGTGACGGAATCGGCCACACGGTCGACCTCGGGCAGCAGTTCGGATTCATTCAGGGCCACGGCATCGGCGGGGTGGGCATCCACAAAAGCCAGGGCCAGCGCCGCCATTTGATCCATCACCGCCGACGATGTATCGGAACCGATGATCTCAACGTAGAAGGGACCTTGAACGAAAAAGAGACCGTTGGCCGACTGGTAGGCATCCGGGGCCAGTTCCAGCGACCGGGAACCCTCTCGCCGCTGCTGGCTGTAAACGGCAAAGGCGTTCGCATAGCTGCCCATATCGTAAACGAAGCGTTCGATCCACAGGCTGGAATCCGCCATCAGGGAGAGGCGCCGGCTCTCCAAGTGCCGGAATCCCGAAGGCAGATAAAGCTCGGCTTTCCCATTGATTTTGTCCGAGAGGGTCTCGGCGCCGAAATGCTCCGGCGGCGACATGGGCTGCACACCCGCCACATCGGCCGAACGGTCCAGGGCCGCTGCCGCCTCGGGTGCCAGGTCCGCAGCGGCCCCTGCGGCCGCGTCATCAGACTGGGACCGCCACAGGCCGGGATCGTAGGCAAACTGAACCCTGATAATCGCCAAGGCGATGATGATCAGAACACCAAGCAGAAAAAGGCTCAAGCCCTTTTCCCCGCGGGAGGGGCCACGCGGCTGTGCCAGCGGCACATCGGCTGAAAGAGACTTCATCGGTTTCCGCCCTTATGAAGAGTTCGCCTTTCCGGTGACATGATTCACCGTACCATGAATGGCACCGGCCCTGCAAATCGGGTTGAATGGGATACGTGGTGATTCAGTTTTTGCTGGTGAAAAGGCAGGAGACGCGGTTGCGGCCGGCTTGTTTGGATTGGTACATGGCCTTGTCGGCGCGCTGGACAAAAAGGGCGATTTCCTCCGGTCGGTGGAACTCGGTGACGCCGACACTGACGGTGATCGAAAGGGGGTTGTCCTCCCCCTTGGGGTAAAAACGATCGGCCTGCACGGCCGACCGGATACGCTCGGCCACGGTGGCCGCTTCATCCCCTTCGGTTTCGGGCAAAATGACGGTAAACTCCTCACCGCCGTAACGATAGGCCGAATCCATCTTGCGCAGGCAGCTGCGGATCACCTGACCTAAACGCACGAGGACCTTGTCCCCCTCCAGATGCCCATAATTGTCGTTGTAATCCTTGAAATTGTCGATATCCAACAGCAACAGGCTCAGGGGCCGCTGGTAGCGGCTGGTGCGATCGATCTCGATCTTGAGCTGGTTGTAGAAATAACGTGAATTATATAGCTGAGTGAGGCCGTCGGTGATGGAGAGCCGCTTGAGTTTTTCAAGCATATGGATACGCTCCTGGGTCAGACGCCGCTCTTTGAGCACCCGGCGCAAACGCAGCAGCAGCTCCTCAAAACGCACCGGCTTGAACACAAAGTCGCTGGCGCCTTTGCTGATAGCCTCTTCATAGGAGTAATCGCCGCTGTAGCCGGTCATGACGATCACATCGACCTCATGGTTGTTTTTGATACGATCGGTCAATTCCAGACCGTCCATGCCCGGCAGCATGATGTCGGTGATCACCA
>JAGTVD010000196.1 GCA_018224505.1 Desulfatitalea sp.
CATTCACCATCTGAGCGCCCACCCCGACCAGTTCACCGTGCTGCAGACCGACCACGTGGCCCCCCATTTCGCCCAGCAGGTGGACCGCCACATCCTGCAAGAGATCCAGGCCAGCGGTATCGAGCGGCCGATCCTGGTGACCAACGACAAGATCCTGCAGCTCCAGGCGGCCCTGCGCGGCATCCACAGTGAAAACTACAATGATTCGGTGCCTTTCAAATCGGAGGCTGAACATGTCACCGGTTTCGCCGGTACCGCGGATGAGGTGTTTGCCAACTGTTTCATGTGGGGCGAAGGGGGCAAACCTGTCTTTTTCGGCAATGGCGGAGAAAAAGTCATCGATTACCAGCACCTGGTCTGGAATGTGATACCCCGCAACATCTACCAGAACCTGGCCCTGGAACTGATGACCGATGAGACCATTCATGTGGTCTCCATTCAGAGTGAAGCCGGCTATGGCAAAAGCTACCTTGCCCTGGCGGTGGCCTTGAGCCTGATGCTGGAACAAAAACGCCATGGCAAAATCTATGTGGTCAAACCGATGATCGAGATCGGGCAACGGTTGGGGTATCTGCCCGGCCGGGTGGATGAGAAGATGGAGCCCTATACCCGCTACATCCTGGATCTGGTGATGAAGCTGCACAAGCTGCGCCCGGCCAACCGCCTGTTCCTGAACACGGAGAACCAACCGCTGCAGTTCAACCCGGTCCGGTTTGAACTGCTGCCCCTGACCTACATCCGGGGTATGAACATTGAAAATGCGGTGGTGATCGTGGACGAAATACAGAATATGTCGCGCAACGAGTGCCGGGCCCTGCTTTCGCGCATGGGTGAAGGTGTCAAGTGCCTCTGCCTGGGCGACACCCGACAGGTGGACCACCCCTACCTCAACGCCGAGAACAACGGTTTGAACTGGCTGGTCAACAAATTCAAGGGCAGCCGGATCTATGCCCACCTGGTGCTCAAGGGTGACAAGTCCCGCGGACCGATCACGGACCTGGTCATCAAATCGGGCCTTTGAAAATCAATACGGGAGGATTTCATGTTCGGAAAAATTCGAAAAGCGTGGCGCACCTTTCAGTTCGAAAAGCGGATTGAAGCAACCAATGCACTCTACGACCTCAAAATAACGGCAGCCGCCACTGCGGACGAAGCCTTGGACCACCGAAGAAGGAGAAATGAAATGCTTTCCGCCCTTGTTGCGGATTTTACCGGGTCAGCCTTGCGGGGTCACCCGATGTCCATTGGCAAGGGCAATTCCGGAGAGCACACGGCTTGACCAGCCGGCAATCCCGCCCAAGCGCGATTTGAGGCCCTGGAAAAGCGATTTGGCGGCGTCGTGTGCTTCGATGGAAACGCTTTTCAGATCGCCGGACATCTTCCTGACGCTACAAAATCCGCCGCCGGATCACCGTGACCAGCAGTTCCATCAGGACAACCACAGCGAAGATGGTGGCCAGGATCAACGAGACGCGGTCCCAGTAGAACAGGTTCAGGGCCGTATCCAGGGCCATGCCGATGCCGCCGGCGCCCACCAGGCCGAGCACAGCCGATTCGCGCACATTGATATCCCAGCGAAACAGAATGATGCCCCAGAATGCGGGCTGGACCTGCGGCCAATAGCCCTTGGCGAGCACGCTCGGCCATGGGGCGCCAATGGCCCGCAGGGCTTCGATGGGCCCGGTATCTGTTTCCGCCAGGGCCTCGGAGAGCAGTTTGCCCACGAATCCAATCGAGCGCAGGGCGATAGCCACGGTGCCGGCCACGGCGCCGGGACCGAAAACGGCCACGCACAGCAAGGCCCAGACCAGGGTGTTCACCGAGCGCGATGAGACCAGGATCAGTTGGGCCAGGCGGTTGAGGATCCGCCAGGGCACGATGCGGCGGGTGGCCAGCAGCGCCGTGGGTACGGCCAGGAACACCGTTCCAAGAGTGCCCAGCGTTGCGACGTGCAGGGTTTCGATCAACGCCTGGTGAACGCCCTTGGCGTAGTGGCCGGCATCCGGGGGCCACATGCGGGTGAGCAGGTCCAGCATCTGGTGGGGGGCATCTGCGAGAAACTCGGGGATGATCGCCACGGTGCGCAGCGAAACCACCACGGCGGCCAGGGAGAGCAGGTACACGGCAAAACGCAGCAGACGCCGGCCGCGTGTGAAGCGCTGAAATGTGCGGGTGGGGGCGCTCATTGGAATAGGGTCCGCACCCGATCGGTGAGGGCTTCGCCAACCATGATCAGGGCGATAATGGACAGCAGGATGGCCGCGACGAAATCATAGTCGAAACGCTGAAAGGCGGCGAACAGTGTGCCGCCGATGCCCCCGGCGCCGACAATGCCTACCATGGTGGAATTGCGCAGGTTGACCTCGATCTGGTAGGTGCTGAAATTCAGAAAGCGCCCGAACACCTGGGGCATGACAGCAAAGATGACCACGTTGGGGAATGAAGCCCCGGTGGCCCGAATGGCCTCCACCGGTTTGAGGGAGATCTCCTCGATGGCTTCGGCAAACAGTTTGGCGATGAAACCGATGGAAAACAGCACCAGGGCGGCAATACCCGCCGCCGCACCGAAGCCGATGGCCTTGACAAAGAGGATGGCTGTGATCACGGGGTGAAACGAACGGCAAAGGACGATCAGGCCCCTGACCGGCCAGGTGACCCAGGCAGGCATCAGGTTGCGTGCGGCCAGCATGCCCAGGGGCAGGGAGAGGGTCACACCGATGGCCGATGCCAGCACCGCGATCTGCAGGCTCTCCACCAGATCCTCCACCAGCAGTTGCCAGCGGGTGAACTCCGGCGGCCACATGCGCCCCAGGAACAGGGCCCCGTTGCCAAATCCGGAAATAAAACGGCCCAAATTGAAATCCAGGCTGGCCATTGCATAGAGCGTGTAGAGCAACAGGGCAGCCCATCCGATGCGGGCCGGCCAACTGGCACGGAAGGGGTAGGCGGTGGATGGTATGGATTTCACGTCTGCTGGAACGATGCGGTCAGCCAATCCTGGCCGCCATAGATCGATTTGAGCATCTCGTCGCTCAAGGCCCGGGGCGGTCCGTCAAAAACCACCTCGCCTCGACAAAGACCGATCACGCGATCGGCAAACCGTGCTGCCAGAGCGACATTGTGGATATTCACAATGATCGGGATGCCCCGGCGGCGCCCCAAATCGGCCATCAGGGTCATGATCTCCACGGACGTCTTGGGGTCCAAAGAAGAGGTGGGCTCATCGGCCAGCAGCAGATCCGGTTCCTGCATCATGGCCCGGGCAATGCCCACCCGCTGCCGCTGACCACCGGACAGCGCATCGGCGCGTTGCACGGCGAGGCTGTCCAGACCCACCTGTTCGAGCAGTGCGAAAGCTGCCGCGATGTCCGCCGGGGGATAGCGGCGCAGCCAGGCGCGCCAGGCGGGCACATAACCCAAGCGGCCGCAGAGCAGGTTTTCCAGCACCGTGAGCCGCTCCACCAGGTTATACTCCTGAAATACCATGCCGATACGACGGCGGGCATGGCGCAGGGCGCGTCCGCGCAAGCGCGCCAGGTTTTGCCCTTTGAAAAGAATTTCACCACTGGTGGGCTCCACCAGACGGTTGATGCAGCGGATGAACGTGCTCTTACCGGTGCCGGAAGGGCCGATGATGGCGGTCAAGCCCCGGCTGTCGAAGGTCAGGTTCAGCGCCTTGAGCACCGGTATACCCGGCGTGTAGGCCTTGACCAGGTTGCGCACCACCAGGGACGGGGCCGTGAAGGCCCCGCCGTCAAGTGGTGGTGTTTGGGACATCCCAGGGGATAAGGAAGCGCGGGTCATTCGATGGTCACGGTTTCTGCAACTCCTTGGCGAACTCCTTTTCGAATCCGCTGCGGTTGTACGAGACCCCGGTGCCTTCGGCGATCTGGCGCACCACCGCCCAGTCCTTCATGTAGGTGATGGGATAGAAGCGGTCCGCGCCATCGAAAGCCTTCTTCATCTCCTCGGGAAACCGGAAGGTGTGGAAAGCGCCGACAATTTTGTGCACCAGATCCGGATGCAGATCGTGGGCATAGGCAAAGGAGGAGGTGGGGAACACGTCGCTGCGGTAGATGATGCGGAAATCATCGGCCTTGACCGTGCCCCGGCGCACCATGCGCTCGTAGACGTCCGATGCCACCGGTGCGGCATCGTAGTCGCCGCTGAGCACCCCCATCACCGACTGGTCGTGCTTGCCCGAAAAAAGCACCTCGTAATCCTTTTCCGGCACCAG
>JAGTVD010000197.1 GCA_018224505.1 Desulfatitalea sp.
ATTACAAACATAATTGTTGAACGCACGCGCACCTCGTTTGCCACGCACCACCTGCGCATGGCTGAACTGCGCCCCTTGTCTATTATCGGCAATTTCCCCGAAGGGTCAAGGGCGAGGGCAACATTTAATTGCACTGGCCCCATTGAGGAGTGAACCCGGTTAGGGGCTGGGGCGTTGCGTCAGTAGCGGTGTTTTGATACGCGATCATGATTTATTATTGACAACCACAGCCCAACCCTTAAAGTAGCCGTGCCTGATGGTGGCAGTTGCAAAAGCGTTCAAAGCTCTCAAAGCGCTTAACATTTACGGAGGGAAACGGGAGACCCAGACCATGCTCCAGGATAAAACGGTCGGCTTCATCGGGGCCGGCAATATGGCGGAGGCCATGATCAGCGGCCTGTTGGGATCCGGGCTGTCCCAGCCCGAAAAGGTGGTCTGCGCAGACGTCCGCGCCGACAGGCTCCGGGATCTCGAGGTGCGCTACGGAATCCGCGGCGACCAGGACAACCTGGCCGTGATTGACAGCGCCGATATCGTGATCTACGCCGTCAAGCCCCAGATCATGAACGATGTCCTCAAGGAAACCGCCGCACGCCTGAACCCGTCCAAATTGATCCTGTCGATTGCCGCAGGCATACCGCTGGCCACCCTTGCCGCCCACTCCCGCGAACCGTTGCGCCTGGTGCGGGCCATGCCCAATATTTGCGTCGCGGTCAAAGCAGGTGCAACGGCCATCGTGGCGGGACCGCATGCCACAGCTGAAGACAGGACGACGGCCACGGCCATCTTTGAATCAGTGGGCCGGTGCGTCGTGGTACCGGCCGAGCACCTTCTGGATGCGGTTACCGGGCTCAGCGGCAGCGGACCGGCCTATGTGCTCCTGATCCTGGAAGCGCTGTCCGATGCCGGGGTGAAGGTCGGGCTTGGACGCCAGGAAGCCTTGATTCTGGCAGCCCAAACCGTGCTTGGCACCGCACAGATGCAGCTGCAAACCGGTGACCACCCGGCCCAGATCAAGGACCGCGTCACCTCCCCCGGCGGCACCACCATCGCCGGCCTGCACGCCCTGGAAAAGGGCGGCCTGCGCGCCATTCTGATGGACGCGGTGGAGGCGGCCGCCAATCGGTCCAGGCAATTGGGGACAACGCCCCCAAAGGGTGAGCACTGATCATGCTGTTGTTCGAGGATGTTGCCTGGACCGCCGCATTCATCGCCGGTGTGCTCTCCTTCTTTTCGCCCTGTATTCTGCCGCTGGTACCCTCCTACTTTTCCTTTATCACCGGCATCTCCATCGACCACCTGACCCAGAGCCCCACCGGAATCGTGCGCCGTCGTATTATCACCAGCACCTTGGCCTTCGTGGCCGGCTTTTCCCTCGTCTTCATTCTGCTCGGCGCAACGGCTGCATTCTTCAGCAGCATGATCCAGGAGATTCGGGGACCGATCCGCATCATCGGCGGCCTGCTGATCATCGTGCTGGGACTGCACCTGATGGGTGTCTGGCGTATTGGCTGGCTGGAAACGGACCGGCGCATCCAACTCAATCAAAAACCGGTGCACGCGCTGGGTGCGCTGATCATCGGCATGGCCTTCGCCGCCGGGTGGAGCCCCTGCATCGGCCCCTTGCTGGGGTCGGTCTTGATTTTGGCAGCCAATCAAGATACCGTTATCCGTGGCATCGGGTTGCTGACCCTCTACTCCACCGGCTTGGCCATCCCGTTCATTCTCCTGTCCGTGGGGATCCACTACCTGATCCGATTCGTACGACGGGCTGCAAAAGCCATTCGCGTCATCAACCTCGTTGCCGGCGGGTTGCTTGTCGTCACAGGCCTGTTGCTGATTGCGGACCGGTTGGGTGTCTTGGGATTTTATTAAAAAAGGAAATCGATGATGATCAAGACGATTATGATGATATTGCTGCCCCTGTTGGCATGGACGGCTTTGCATGCGCCCCCCGCCACGGCCGAGACCATCCAATGGTTGACTTACGATCAGGCCCAAAAGCAATCCCATGGCCAGGACCGTAAAATCCTGCTCTATTTCCAGAATGACCGATGTGGCTACTGTCGCAAGCTGGAAAAAGAGACCCTCGCCGACAAGGAGCTGGCGGCCTATATCAACGCCAATTACATCCCCGTAAGGGTCAATACCGACAAGGCCCCGCGCATTGCCTCCCAGCATGGTGTCCGGGGGGTGCCGGACCTGCACTTTTTATCGGCCAACGGTGACGCCATTGCCAACTGGCCCGGCTTCATCGAGCTCGCGCGACTGATGCCCCTTCTCCGGTACATCCACACCGATAGTTATCTGAACATGAGCTACAGCGATTTTATGCGGCAACAATAACAACCGAGACCATCAGGGTTCGTTGAGCTGGGAGTTGCGCCCGTAACGGCGCTTGATCAGACGCCCCGCCATGGCTACCAAAACGAACAGGCTCAAGATCAGCAACGTCACCGGCACCCATGCATGGCGGTGGAAAAAGGGATCGCTGCGCGCCACGGAAAGCCCGGACAAACTGAATAGCACGACGCTCACCGCCACAGCGATGACGATCCAGCAGGCCGTGTTGCCGTCATACCAGGGCCTGATCACTTTTCGAAACAAAGGTTGCGGATCCAGCCGCATGTCCCCACTCCCATCTAAAGGTCAACCCACCATCCACGCTGCATCCTGACTGCATACCATGGGCATCTCGCCATCATCAAGGCCTATGGCCTGCGCCAAAAAGGCTGATCTGGCGTTTTTTTCACGACAGGAGGTGTACCCCCGCTGCCGGGTGCACCGGCTCGATGACCACAGTGGACGCCGCGCCCTTGCATGCAATCACCCCGCGCAAGCGCCACACCCCGATTGACACCGTGGCCAATCCTGTGTAAGCAGTAACGCGTCTTTTCCTGCATGATCCATGCGTCAGACAAACATACCGCGGCCTGATGGCCTGC
>JAGTVD010000198.1 GCA_018224505.1 Desulfatitalea sp.
CTGGAAAAGGGGTGGATTGGGCGGTTTTTGCCCAGCAAGTGACCGGCCACTACATCGGGCGGGTCAAGACACTGTTTGCCAAAGTGCCGGCCCTTGCATCGCTGGATGCATCAGCACCGGCGGCCGCACAGCTGACTGAAGCGGATGCGCCGGCCGAGGGAGCTTTGCAGGCAGAAGCGCAGGGACAACAGACCACTGGGTTGAGCCCTGGGGATCAAGGCCTCTTGAAGGACTTTATCGATGAGGCCACCGAGCATCTGGAGGAGGTCGAGCGCAATTTGCTGGACTTGGTGCACCAGCCCGATCCGGCCGGAATTCTCAACGAGCTGTTCCGTTCCATCCACACCATTAAAGGGGCCTCGGAATACTTGGGTCTGGCCCGGATTGCCGAGTTGTCCCACAAGTTGGAAAGCCTGCTGGATCTGTTGCGCCGGGGGCAGCGCACGGTCAATACCGGCGTTACGGATTTACTGATGGCGGCCCACGACCGCATCGGTCTGCTGGTGAACAACCTGGTCGAGCATGGACAGGAACAATCCCCCATCGAGGATTTACTGGTGGGTATCGATGCTTGGCTGGAATCGGCAACGACGGACGATTCTCAAAATCAGACCACCCCGGCAGCGGCTGAACCGATCACCGCGGCTGCCGGTGGCGAAGCTGATCCGGGCACGACGATTTACCAGGAACCCTATGACAGTCAATTGTTCACCATCTACATGCGCCAGCTCAATGAAGGCCTGGCGGCACTGGCTGCGCAAGTCGCGCGGGTAACACCGGACGGGTCGGCAGCTGAAAGTGTCCGCTATTGCCGCCAATGGCTGTCGCGGTTGCAGTCCGCCGCCAATTATATGGAGTATGACGCCCTTAAATCGGTTTACGGCGCATGGATCGAGGACCTTCATCGATCGGAGCTGCGGTTGTCCGATTCGGACCCCGCGGTTTGGCAGTCAGATTACAGCCAGATGATGAAGGCGCGTGCGGACCAGGTGCGTGGTTTCTTCCAAGAGCCGGATGCAGGTGCCGCCGCGCCGATGGAACCGCCGGAACCACTGCAAGAGGGCGTTACGGCGGTCGTGGAGGATCGACCGGAACCATTGCCGGTCGTGCCGGTACCGGACATGTCCGAGACGCCGGGACCCCGGGCGGGTATGGTTGCGCAGACCATCGCCGAGAGCGAGGCGCTGGAGACGGGTGCCATGGATGAACAGACCCTTATGGCCCGTCTGGAAAGCGCCTTTGACGCCAACGTCGATTTTTCAGGTGCTGTCGATGGTGCCACCATGGCCCATTTGGATGTGGCCAACGAACTGCTGTCCGAAATGGAAGATGTGCTGGACCATCGATTGACCGCCGCGATGGGTGCGCGTGATCATGCCAGGGCCGCACAAGGGTATCGGCCTGCTGCGGAAAGCAACGATCTGGAAGCGCTGCTCTTCTCAGATGACACAGGCAGCAGGATCCCCCGAAAACCCTTAGCCCCGATGCCCTTGGCCGGTATGAGCGATCCAGCGGAGGTGGCATCCCTGCTCTCTTTGGAAACGGATACCCGATCCGGCGGATACGCCCCGGGCCGCCGCCGCAGTGACAAATTACATGATCGTCTGTCCAAGCAAAGCATCCGTGTGGATGCAGCCAAAATCGATACACTGATGAACCAGGTGGGGGAATTGGTGGTCAGCCGTGCCGGGTTCAACCAGCTCTTCATGGAGATGCGTGAGGTACAGCTGGCGCTCAAGCAAACCCAGAAGCTGAGCACCGCGGAGATGAAAAGCATCGCGGCCCTGACCAACCGGGTCAACGAGGCCACCGTGGCCCTGGGGCGCGTGACATCGGAGCTCCAGGAAAATGTCATGAAGGTGCGCATGCTGCCCATCGCCCAATTGTTCAGTCGGTATCCGCGGCTTGTTCATGATCTGGTGCGCAACACCGACAAAAAGGTGGCCCTGGAGATCCACGGTGAAGAGACCGAACTGGACCGCATGGTCATCGAGCAGATCGCCGATCCCATGGTCCACATCATTCGAAATGCCGTGGACCACGGAATCGAGCCGGCCGCCGAGCGACAGCGCAAAGGCAAACCGGAAAACGGCACGCTGCGCCTGGAAGCGTATTATGAAGGCAACTATGTGGTTGTCGAGGTAAGCGATGACGGGCGCGGTATCGATGCCTTCCAGATCAAAGCCCGGGCGCAGTCCAAGGGATTTGCAACCGCCGAAGCGTTGGCGGCGATGAGCGACGATCAGGTGCTCGCCTTGATCATGAAACCCGGGTTTTCCACGGTGGACGAGGTGACCCACACTTCAGGCCGGGGTGTGGGGATGGATGTGGTCAAGGACAACATCGAAAAGCTGAACGGCACCATCGAAATCATCAGCACACCGGGCCACAGTACGTTGTTCAGGATCCGGATTCCCCTGACCCTGGCCATCATTCAGGCACTGCTGGTGGATGTGGCAGGGACGATTTTCACGATTCCGTTGTCCGCTGTGGATGAAACCCTGCGCATTCATCAAAACGAAATTTCAACCCTCGAGGGCATGGAGATCTACTATTTGCGTGAAACCACGCTGCCATTGATTCGTCTCTCCCGGGTGCTCAAGATGGATGCGCCATCCATTGCAACCCGGGAACTGTTCGTCGTGGTGGTCAATGCCGGTTCACGTCAGGTGGGTTTTGTGGTGGATCAGCTGCGTGGGCGCCAAGAGGTGGTCATCAAGCCATTGGAGGATTATTTGCAGGAAAGGAGCGGATTTTCCGGGGCCACCATTTTGGGTGATGGCAGCATCTCCCTCATCCTGGACGTTTCCGAGCTGATCAACCTGGCCGTTGCCCAGCATAGCCGCAGAATGAAAGCCGTTGCCTTATGATGAATTCTGTGAAGCCACAGATCGAGGAAGAGCGTACCGGGGGTTTCGCCGGCACCCTGCGCAATATTCAATTGACCGACATCATCCAGATGTGCTGCCTGGCCGGTGCCAGTATCTGTATCCGGGTACGTCAGGGGACCGAACAAGGCGCCATTTTCATCCGGGATGGCGAATTGGTCCATGCGGATTGCGGATCGATGACCGGGGTGAAGGCTTTTTTCACCATTATGGGGTGGCACAGCGGGCAGTTTGAAACGATGGATGCCCCTTGGACGACGGCCCCCACCATCAAGGAGCCCTACCAGTTTCTGCTGATGGAAGCGGCCCGCAGGGCGGATGAAAACGCTGAAGCCAAGCAAGCAAACATGTCCGGGGCATCGGTTGGCGACGCCCGGCCCCGCATCCGGGTGCTGATCGTGGACGATTCCGCCATCATGTCCAAAATTCTGAGCAGCATGCTCGAGGCTGATACCGGTATCCAGGTGGTGGGCAATGCCAAAAACGGGGAAGAGGCGCTGGCGATGATGAAGCGGCTCAGCCCCGATCTGATCACCATGGATGTCAATATGCCGGTGATGGATGGCAGTACGGCACTGAAGCACATAATGATCGAAAGCCCATGCCCGGTATTGATCATGAGCAATCTGGCATCATCGTCCTATGCCACGATTCTATCATTTCTCAACCTCGGTGCGGTGGACTTCATGAGCAAGCCGGTGAAGAATCGCAATATTGTGCTGCAACAGCAGCGCATGGTCGAGCGGGTGCACCTGGCCGTCAACGCCCGGGTGGACCGATTTCAACGGTTGCGATTGCCGCGGTTGGGAGAGGGTGATGCTGTGCGGGCGGATGAAAAAGTATCCTGTGAGAAACTGGTGGTCACCCTCTCGGGCGTCGGTGGTTATCTGGAGATGGTCAACACCTTGACCTCGATGCCGCCAACAACCCGCGCCGGTGTGTTGTCGCTGCAATCGATACCCCCTCAATTTGCACCGACTCTGGCCGAATACCTGAACGCGCGTTCGTCTCTTGATGTCCGGGTTCTGGTGCCGGGGGCACCGATGAGCCCCGGACGCTGCTATATCGGCACCACCGGCCAGCGTATGGATATTCAACCCCGGTGGAACCGGTGGGTGGTGCAACCGCTGACCGGCCCGGAGGCGGAAGGTGAAGCGTCAACGGTGGATCGACTGCTGAGCCGGGCAGCTGAAATCTATCAAAGCCGCACCGTCGTGTTTTTACTGTCCGGCGGACCGGTAGGCTCCCTGGCGGGGTTGCGAGCCGTCCTGGCAGCCGGGGGTTGTGTGCTGGCACCCAAAATGGAGCGGGCCATCCTGCCGGCCACCATGGTTCCGGCGGTGGAAAATCAGCTGATAACGGAAATGTACGATCCAAAGGATGTGGTCCACGTACTGGCGCGCTATTGCGCTTGAGGTGGTGGTGGTTTTCAATCCATCATAAAGAGAGCCTGCTATGCAAGAACCGATCAAAGTTTTAGTCGTCGATGATGCGCTGTTCATGCGCAAGGCCATTTCGGAGATTCTGCAGTCGGACGGTGGCCTGGATGTGGTCGGCACCGCCCGGGACGGCCTGGATGGTCTGGAGAAGATAAAGACCCTCGCACCCCATGTGGTCACCCTGGACATCGATATGCCGCGAATGGACGGTTTGGAAGCCATACGTCACATTATGATCGAATCGCCCGTGCCGGTGGTGGTTCTCAGTTCGCTTTTCAGTGATGGCGCAGTGACCTTCGAGGCGTTGCGATTGGGTGTGGTCGATTTTGTACCCAAGCCGTCAGGGGGCATGTCCGACGACATGGACAAGGCCAGACGCCAGATCATCGATCGCGTCAAGATCGCCAGTGGCGTCAATTTCGATAATATCCGCAGGGTGCGCATGCAGACGGACATTGCGGACAAAGTGCCGGCATCCCCTGTCACGGAGCCCCGTCCGCCGGAACACCTCATTGCTCTGGGAACCAGCCTGACCGGCCCTAATACCGTGATTCGGTTGTTGACCCGGCTGGCCCCCACCATACCCGCCGCTGTGGTGGTGGTACAGGAGATTGCACCCCAAATTCTGCCGGCCTTTGCCAAACAGTTCGACCAGCACGTGCCATGGTCCATCGAACCCGCCCGGGATGGACAGGTGTTGTCTCAAGGGGTGTGTTATATCGGGTCGAATCAGAACGCATTGCGCATTGCCTTGAACGATCAGGGGCAGCCTTGCATCCGCCTGGGAGAATCCCGGGATCGGCCTTTGGATCAGTTTTTCAGCTCTGTCGCGGATATCTTCGTTCAGAATAGTGTTGGGGTTTTGCTCACCGGCATCGGTGACGACGGTGCGGTCGGATTTGCCCGTATCCGGGAGCAGGGTGGTCAGACCATCGCCCAGGATGCCCGGTGTTGCGTCTATCCCAACCTGACGGCGCATGCCATTGCCCAAGGAGCGGTCAGTACCATTGTGGATGAAATCCAATTGCCCGGCGCCATCGAAACCTGTTTGTACTAACCCTATTTCAAAGGGGATCTGTCCATGATTGTTGTGTGCCCCAGTTGCCAAACCCAATACGATTTGGATGAACGGCTTGTTCAAGAGCCGAGTTTCATTGCCCGCTGCAGCAAGTGTCAGCATCTTTTTTCCGCCTATCGACCGGTGCGGGTGGAGGAGATCCGTTTCCTGGATCTGGCCGCAGCCAAAAGTAGAGACGATTTGGCCAATATTCTGGCCATCAGCAACCAAAAAGGAGGCGTGGCCAAAACATCCACCTGCCTCAACCTGGGGCTTTCCCTTGCGCGTCAGGGCAAACGGGTGTTGCTGGTGGATTTCGATGTTCAGGCCAACCTGACCATTTCACTGGGGTACAAGGAATCGGTCTCTTTTTATGAAGTGCTCAATGGCGGCGCCAATAGCCTCGAGGAAGCTTTGATTCAAACCAAGTATCCGAACCTGTGGCTTTTCCCGTCCAATAAAAACATGGTCCTGCTGAACAAAAAGTACTTCGGCGCGCCAAATTTTGAATTTGTGCTGAAAGATCGATTGCTCCCGATCAAAGCGCGCTTCGACTTCATTGTGATCGACACCCCGCCATCCATTGAGTTTTTGACCCTGAACGCTTTAACGACGGCCCACCTGATTGTCATTCCCAGTCAATGCGATTATTTATCCGCCCACGGCATCGATCAGATCCTCAAGCTGATCGGCTTGATAAAGGCCAAAACCAACCCGTCGATCACGCCACGGGTATTGATGACCATGTTTGACAAAGAGAGCACGGCCTCTAAAATGATCTGTTCCAAGCTCAACCGATTATATGCCGGCATGATCTTCGAAACGATCATCGAAATGGACCCACGCATCCGGGAGGCCCAGATCCTGGGCATGCCGGTGCTTGAATACAACTCCCAAAGCAAGGCCGGACTCCAATACGTGCAACTGGCCAAGGAGATTCTTGGGCAGCCGCAACCGAACGGTTCCGCCGCCCAACCCATTGTCGGATGAGTAAAAGATCCCGTTACAGCTTGCAGCGCACCATGATCATCTATTTTCTATTGATCGGTTTCGCCGCAGTGATGGTGGGCGTGGAGTTCCTGGCCGATTTTCATCGCGGAGCGCTCAAGACGGAGATATGGGATAACATCCGCCAATACGGTTTCGATGAGCAATACCAGGAGACCATCTTTGCGCCCATCGACCGCATGCGCAGCAAAGCCCTGCTGATGGTGGTGATTATTCTCCTGGTCAGCCTGATCGTCCTGACCATGTTCATTAAATACATCACTGAACCATTGCAGCATATGATTCAACTGTCACGCAAGATATCCAGCGGCGACTTACGGCAAACCATTCGCATCCAGTCCGATAATGAATTGGCCGAACTGGGAGGGGTCATCAACGAAATGGCCAGTAATCTGCAGGAGATCATTCTGCTTTCCCAGGGCACTTGCACCAATGGCCGGCAATTGATCCGCCAGGCCTCCGCACATCTGGACCAAGGACCGCTCAACGAGCTGCAGGTGCGTCAATTGGCGGATACGATCACCCGATTGGGTGAGGAGTTGTCTTTACTGGAGGAGATGATCGCCTATTTCCGTTTTTATACGGTGGACCCTAAACATGCCACTGGATAGCTGGCTCGCATTTCCCATTGGCATCGTCATCGCCTCGGTGTCTTCCACCGTGGGCATCGGCGGCGGTATTTTATGGATGCCTTTTTTGATGATTGCGCTCAATCTCAGTCCAGGGACGGCCGTGGTTACCAGCTTGACCATTCAGACCGTCGGTATGGGATCGGGTACTTTCGCATTTTGGCGCAAAAGGCGCATCGATGTCCACCTGGCGCTATTGTTGCTGCTGTTCACGGTGCCGGGTATCGCCATGGGCGCCTGGTTGACAAAAACCATGTCACCACCCCATATCCGGTTGGCGCTGGGTGTTTTGACCCTTCTGACCGCCCTGGTGTTCGTCTCGCTTCATCAGCAGTATGGCGACAGTGGCATCGAGCGGGCCGACACGAAGAAGGCGTTTCGATACAGTTGGATGGTCTCGTGCATGGGCGTGGCCAGCGGGATGCTCAGCGTGAGCATCGGCGAGTGGATCGTACCGCTGATGCGTCAAAAATTGAGTCTGCGCATGGGGGTTGCCGTGGCGACCAGCATCGCCACCATTTTCGGCACTTGTTTGCTGGGCGTGACGTTTCATCTGGTGATGGGCGCTCAGGTGAATGCAGCCGCCCTGTTGTGGGCGATTCCCGGTGTGGTCATAGGGGGGCAGGTTGGCCCAAGAGTTGTGGAGCGGGTCAACGATCGAACGCTCAAGGAGATCTTTATCTTTTTGCTGACACTGATTGGGATCCATCTGATCTATAACTCTTATTGATGCCATGAAGCAGCACAATGACGGTGAACCGACAATGAAGGACAATCCTGAACAAGCACCCGATTCGGGCAACCGTTCCCTGCGGCTGGGATTGCTGTCGTTGTTGGTGATCATTCTGCTCTGGGAAGTGTTGGCTCGTGGCACCGGTTGGAGTGTCCATATCTTCCCCGACCCGCTGACCGTGGTATTCAGTTTCGTTGAATTGTTGCGCGACGGCACCTTGCTGCGACATACCGTTGCCAGTCTTTTCCGGGTGACCGCCGGCTTCTATCTGGCGGTTTGCCTGGGTGTGCCCATCGGCATTGTGTTGGGGCGCAGCGTGAACGCACGATCATTATTCAACCCCATTATTCAGTTTTTACGACCCATCTCTCCGTTGGCGTGGATTCCATTGGCCATGCTCTGGTTCGGGATCGGCGATCCCCCCGCCATTTTCTTGATTTTTCTGGCCAGTTTTTTCCCCATGGTGGTGTCTACGACCATTGCGGTGCAAAATATCAACCCCACCTATTTTCAGGTGGCTGCCAATTTTCGCTTTTCCTACCAGGAGACGCTGACCCGGCTCATATTACCCGCCATCATTCCGGACGTGGTGACCGCTTTGCGCATGACTGTCACCATCGCCTGGCTGGTGGTGGTGGCCGCCGAAATGATCGCCGTGCAGTCGGGGCTGGGTTATCTGATTTTGGATGCGCGCAACGCATTGCGCATGGATTACGTTATGAATGGCATGATCGTCATCGGGGTGATCGGGCTTCTGTTGGACAACATCATGAAACGCCTGGGTGATGTCGAGTCGTCCAAATGGGGTATCCAGGCACGATAGGCAAAGGCAGGCCGCCCAAGGGGCTTGTTCAAACCCTGGTTTTAACTTGAGGCGTAGAAACAATGAGCCATATTCGCATCGACAACCTGACCAAAGTTTACATGGGGCGCCGCAGCCGCCCTCGCAATATCCATGACCCCGAAGAGCATTTCGGTGATAATATTTTGGTGCTCAATGACATCACACTGGGATTCGAAGAGGGGGAAATGGTGTGCATATTGGGGCCGTCGGGCTGTGGCAAATCAACCCTGCTGCGCATTATCGCCGGGTTTGAACCGCCGACCAATGGCACGGTGCGGGTCGGCGGACAGGTGGTCAGCGCCCCTTCGGATCAGTCTATTTTTGTGTTTCAGCAAGGCGGCCTTTTTCCGTGGATGACCGTGTATGAGAATGTCGGCCTGGGGTTGCGCCATATCCGGGATGCGGCAACCAAGCATGAGCGCATCCAGGAATATGTGGAGATGGTTGAACTGGAGGCGTTCGAAGACTACTACCCCCATCAGCTTTCCGGGGGGATGCAGCGGCGTGTGGAATTGGCCCGGGCCCTTGCCGTCAATCCCGACCTGCTGATCATGGATGAGCCTTTCAGCGGGTTGGACTTTCTGACCCACATGAAGATGCGTGAGGAGGTGGTCAATATGCATGAGTTTCTGCGTAAGACCACCTTGGTGGTGACCCATGATATTGACGATGCCCTGATTATGGGGGATCGCATCGTAGTGCTCAGCGGCAGGCCCTCCGCCGTCAAGCTGATGCATGCCCTCAACTTTCCCCGGCCCCGGGATTTTGAAAAGAACCCGGGCTTGAGCCGTCTGCGCAGCGAAATCTTTTTGATGCTGGGAGTGCCTTATGCCGTTTAGGTTGCCCAACTTCCTTCACGGGTTCTGGGAGGCTTATCCCTTGCGGGTTGCCGTGCTGGCGGCGGGATGGCTCATTCTGATCACTGTACTGCATTTTACCCTGAACATGGAGCGCGACCAACGCCCCACAGTGAACATGGGGTATATGCCGGTTATCACCAACCTGGCGGCACCCTTGTTGGATGCGGCCAGTGCCGGTGACGAAGCGCCGGTGCGCTTCAGGGCCATTAAGTTCGCCGCCTTCGCCGAGATGGCCGAAGCGTTGCGCAATGGCCATATCCAAGCCGCATTTATCATCGCGCCCTTGTCCATCGTATTGCATCAACAGGGTGAGGATGTGCGCATCGTGTATATCGGCAACCGGCATGAAAGCACTTTTGTCGTCCGCACGGATCTGGCGGCGCGCTCCATCGCCGACCTGGGCGGCTGCACCATCGCCGTTCCGATGCGCTTTTCCGGCCATAATTTGGCGGCATTGAAAATGATGCGGGAGGCGGGTTCGGTACCCGGCCTGCGCATTGTGGAGATGAACCCGCCCGATATGGCGTCCGCCCTGGCCGCCGGGTCGCTGGATGGGTATCTGGTTGGTGAGCCGTTTGCCGCCCAATCGCTGAAATCCGGCAGTGGCCGTCTGTTGACCTACCTGGAAGATGTCTGGCCGGGTTTTATATGTAACCTGCTGTTGGTCCGCCAACAGTTAATCGACGAACAACCGCATTTGGTCAACGCTTTGGTGCAAAGCGCCATACGCTCTGGCATCTGGGCCCGGGATCATCTGGACCAGGCCGGACAGATCGCATCCCGATATTGGGGCCAGCCTGCGGACCTGGTTGAATACGCACTGAACACGCCCTCGGGACGCTTGGTTTTTGATCAATATTTGCCTTCGCAAGAGGAGATGCAGGAATTGGCTGATACGATGAAGACCTTTGGCCTGATCGAAAAGGCGGATATCGAAGGATTGGTTGATGCGGATTTTGCCCGGCGGGCAAATCTATCCGGCATCGATACGCTCGATGATATCTTGAAATAAGGGTTCGCGCGAACCCTAAGGGCGACCCGGATGCCCGACCTGCAACAGGCCACCGCATCAATGTTTCAAGGTTTTTATTTCCTGTTGTAACGAGGCCAACTCGGCCTTGAGCGCCGAAACCTTTGAATTCAAGCGCTCTTCCACCGCATGCATCGCTTCCTTCAATTGGTGATGCGCCAGCACGGAATTCATATCGGCCGCAGGCGCACTTGCCCCCGCATTTGATGCCGCGGGGATCGGATTTTTGGCAGCGCGTTTCAACTCAACTTGTTCTTTGAGCTTTTTAAAGGCCGCAATTTCCTTGGCCACGATCTGCCGTCGTTGCGCCTCGTCCAAATTTCGATCCTGCACCAGTGTTTCAAGGCTGGCAAAAACAGACATCACCCGTTTGATGGCATCCTGGTGGGATTGGGCTTTGCGTTTGCGGATGTAGCCACCTAGCGCGCGCAACATGCGAAGCAGGGCATGGATGATGGGCTCGGCTTCAAAATGGGGCAGCAACGCATTGGTTTCGCTGATCAAATCGGTCAGACACGCATCCGTGATTTCCCAATCGATGGACAAGACCGCCGATTTTAATTTTTGCATGGACGGGGGGACGGCGGGAGCTGATTCAGCCTCGATTTCATCTCCAAAAAAATCGTCCAAACGATTTTCGATATCGTTAACCAGTTTCGATTTCGCTGATTTGTCCAAAGCCGACCTCCTATCCCAGATGCTCTTGAAGCGAAACGATCGTTGTGGATATGGCCTTTTTAGCCGTCGCAATCACGTTGACACCCTTTACGGCACTGGCTTCGAAGAAAGGTGCCCGCAGTTGTGCGTTCAGGTCCTGCTGCAAGGTGGCCACGTCGAGAACCTCTATCCCGCTGTCCGCCAGATCCCGTTTGTTGTATTGCAATATGATCGGGAA
>JAGTVD010000199.1 GCA_018224505.1 Desulfatitalea sp.
CTCCCCATGTCGCTGCCCTTTCGTATGAGGTGCGGTTTGCCGTCCTGGTCGTCTGGTTTGCGCTGAACTACATCTATCTTCAACATCTGCAGCGGCGCACCGATCGCATCCTGCAAAAATCGCATGACCATCTGCAACAGATCGCAACCCGACTGGTCGCCGAGATGCAGGTGCTGAGCAATGCCGACGAACTGGCCCGCAAAACCGCCGCCGCCATGATGGACTCACTGCCTTTTACCTGGGTGCGTATCTATCTGTTTGACGAGATTCGGCGGGAGCTGTCCGGGCTGGACGGGCACTCCCACGTGCTGGATGATCGGTTGGTGCCGGTGCTGTCGCGTTTCAATGGCGTTCTTGAGCACCAAACCACGGGCGCCGGGCCCGATTTGGATCGGTTGCAGCAGCCCCTGGTCCAATGGATGAACGCCTTGAAGGCCGCCTATGTGGCGCCTCTGGTGCACAACGACGGCTTAATCGGGGTGCTGGTCATGCCCCGCAAGCAGAACATGAAGTCCCTGCATCCCGAGGAGGCCGCGTTCGTCCAGAGGATTGCCAAAACGTTGGCTTTGGCCCTGTCCAACGCGCGCATTCACCAGCACGTCACCACCCTCAAGGACTCTTTGCAAGCCCGCAACGACGCCCTCAATCAGGAGATCGCCGAGCGTGAGCGCATCGCGCAGAGCTTGCAGTCGGTGCAGGACGAATTGCGCCATGCCAACCAGGCGCTGGAAAAGGCCATTTTGCAGGCCAACGAAATGACGGCCAGGGCGGAGATCAGCAACCATGTGCTGACCCAGGAGGTGGAAGATCGCAAACGAATGGCTCACATGCTGCAACAGAGCGAGGAGCGGTATCGTCTGGTGGCGGATAACGCCACCGATGTGATCTGGACCATCGATATGAATGGCCGCTTCACCTTCATCAGTCCCTCGGTGGAACACTGTCTGGGCTACACGCCGGAAGAAATGGTCGATCTTGAAATCCGCCAGGTGTTGACCCCCGAGTCCCTGAAAGTGGCCGAACAGACCATTGCCGAAGAGTTGCGATCGATCGACAAACCGCACGGCATCAAGCGTAACAGTCTTGCCACGGAGTTGGAGCAGGTGCGCAAGGATGGTTCTTTAGTCTGGACTGAAGTCAATACCCGTTTCATCAAAGACGCCAACCGCCAGGTGGTCGGGATTTTAGGGGTCACCCGGGATATTTCCGAACGGAAGAAAACGGAGCAGGAGCTGATCTATCTGGCCCATCACGATGCGCTCACCGGCCTGCTGAACCGCAAGGCCTTCGTCGAGCTGCTGGAAACGGAGATCAAATATGCCCGGCGCCACGGATCCGGCCTGGTGCTGCTCTATTTCGACATGAACAAATTCAAGACGGTGAACGATACCTATGGCCACGAGATCGGTGATCGCCTGCTGCAATCAGTGGCCGAACGCCTGAAAGGGGCTGTTCGTGAAACCGATCATGTCGCCCGCCTCGGAGGGGATGAGTTTACCATCATTCTGAAGAGTCCGGAAAAGATCCTGTCCACTATCGTGGCCCAGCGCATCGTGCGCGATCTGGCCCAACCCTTTGAGTATGATTCGGTGCGCGTCGATTTTGTCACCGCCAGCATCGGTATCGCCACGTTTCCCAGGGATGGCCACACGGTGGCCGAGTTGATGAAAAGCGCCGACAAGGCCATGTACCAAGCTAAAAAGGGATCCGTCGATTGGCTGCATTGCGACGAAGTGATTGCCAATTGACACACTTGGAAGCCTCCTGCATACTGCCGGCAGTGCGAATTGCCACACGCCAAGCGGATGGATACTTCCGGCCATGCATGTCGAAACCCAAGTCAATTTAAAACCCTACAATACCTTTGGCCTGCCGGCCATCGCGCATGCCTTTGCGCGGCTATCCAGTACCGCCGACCTCCACCAGATGTTGGTCCACCCCGAATATGGCCCCATGCCCAAATGGGTCCTGGGCGGCGGCAGCAATGTGGTGTTTACAGGTGATCTGCCGGTGCTGGTGTTGAAAGTGGAAATCATGGGGCGGCGCCTATTGGGCACGCAGGAGGAGGCGTGGGTTGTTGAAGCCGGCGCCGGGGAACCCTGGCACGACCTGGTCCGCTGGACCATCGAGAACGGCTGGCCGGGACTTGAAAATCTGGCGCTGATCCCCGGCACCGTGGGCGGCGCTCCCATACAGAACATCGGGGCCTATGGCGTGGAACTTAAGGATCGTTTTGATTCCCTGGACGGCGTTGATCTGGAGACGGGGCGCGAATTTTGCTTCACACGGGAACAGTGCCGATTCGCTTATCGCGACAGTATTTTCAAGCATGCCCTTGCCGGCCGCTGTGTGGTGACCCGTGTCCGGTTGCGCTTGCCGCGGCCATGGCAACCGGTGCTCGAATACCCGGACCTGCGACAATGTGAAAGGGAGCATGACCCTATTCGACCCGATGCCCGTCAGATATTTGATTGGGTTTGTGCCTTGCGCAGCACCAAGCTGCCCGATCCGGATCACGTGGGCAACGCCGGCAGTTTTTTCAAGAATCCCATCGTGACCGCGACCCGCTTCGCGGCCATCCGCCGCCGCCATCCCAATGTGGTGGGGTATCGGCTGCCCGACGGCGGTGCCAAACTGGCGGCCGGATGGCTGATCGAGGCGTGCGGCTGGCGGGGTAAAACCATGGGTCGCGCCGCTGTTTACCCCCACCAGGCGTTAGTGTTGACCAACCAGGGGGGGGCAACGGCCCGGGATGTGTTGACCCTTGCCGAGGCCATTCGGGCGAGCGTTCACGACCGATTCGGTGTCCTGCTGGAGATCGAGCCGACACTGATGTGAAAAGGGTTATCGATAACGGTTAATCATTGATTGACATGTGGTGCTTTCCTTATTATTTTCAGACGTTTCTTAATGCCACGGAATCAGCTACGCGCGAATTTTCCTACTAACAGTAAAGGGGGCGATTATGGCCGTTGTTACCATTGCCCGGCAGTTTGGCGCAGGGGGGAGGACGATAGGCAACCGCCTGGCCAAGGAGTTGGACTACCGTTTCCTGGACGATGTGGTGCTCCAGGAGTTGGCTCGGCGCGTCAATGTCACCGAAGAGGCCGTCCAGGATGTCGAAAGCATTGCGGGGGGGGTTTTCTCAAGGATTGTATCGGCCATGCTGAGCCGCAGTTACATGGAGCGATTGACGGGTGCGGATTTCGGCTACATCGATCAGGTGATCTATCTTAAAACTTTAAAAGAAATCATTCTTGATCTGGCCAGGAAGGATAATGTCATCCTGCTGGGCCGCGGCGGGCAGTATGTCCTCGAAGATCACCCCAAGGCCATTCACATTTTGATGGTTGGCGAAAAAAAGCACCGTGTTGCTTTCATGCAAAACAATTACAATCTCAAGCCGGCACAAGCCGAAGATGCGGTTGAGGAAGGCGAGAAAAGAAGACGGCAACTCTATTCGCTATTCCGCAAGACCGATTACAACGATCC
>JAGTVD010000200.1 GCA_018224505.1 Desulfatitalea sp.
TAGGCGTTCATCCGTTCGACCACCTCGGGTATATTCTCCAGCAGGCCATCCATGGATTCGCATGCCAGATCCCGGGGTGCGCCATCGAGCAAATGGTCCGTCAACAGTCCCAGATGCTGCTCGACCAGGGCTTGCTGCCCATGGATGAGGTAAACGGCAGGCGGGGAGGCCCGGAACGGCTTTTTAAGATAACCGCTCAACTGGTTATGGACAATTTCTGGCATGCTGACGCGCTCACGCAATTGGGTATGTCGGCGGTGAATCAGAGATGACTATATGGGCATTTTCCGCAACAGGATATGCAGCAAAAAAATCAGAACCCCCACCGTCACGGCGCTGTCGGCGATGTTGAATGTCGGCCAATGGTAGTAGCCCACATATACATCCAGAAAATCGACCACTTCTCCGAAGCGCAGGCGATCAATCAGATTACCGATGGCTCCGCCGAATATCAGTGCGAGCGAAAGGCCGAAAAAGCGCTTTGTTTTGGGAGTCTGATGGTAGAAGTAGAGAATCATCGCCAGCGCGAAAGTCGCAGCGATCAAGAAAAACCAATGCCGCAGGGGTGATTCGTTCTGGGCCATAAAACCGAAGGCCCCTCCGGGGTTGCGCACATGGGTCAGATTGAAAAAACCCGGTATGATCACAATGGATCGGTACAAGGGCATGTACGCAAGCACCAGGGCCTTGCTCAGCTGATCGAAAACAATGACCAGGCCGGCCACCATGCTGAACCACAAATATTTCCTAACCATGATCCCCCGGTTTCTGCGTTGCCGCGATGGGCACTGTCATGAGGCCTCCCCCATGTCCCGCAATGCGTTGTGGCAACGCTCGCAAATGGCGGGATGGTCGGTGCGGGTTCCCACTGATGGATCGTGGACCCAGCAGCGCTCGCACTTTTCCGCCGCCGCAGGGGTCACCATGACGGTGATTGCAGGATCTTCCACACTGCGAAAAGCCCCCTCTATGGTGCCTTTGCGCAGCTCGACTTCGGACACGATAAAGATCGCCCGCAATTCCTCCCGGTACGCCCCCAACTGCTCGAAGCGCGCATCGTCGAGCCCCACCGTAACGACGGCTTCCAATGAATGACCGATCCGTTTTTGGGCACGCGCCTCCTCCAGCGCCCGGGTCACCTCGGCGCGTACCAGTTTGATGGTCTGCCACTGTTCCGCCAGGGCCGGGTCCCGCAGTTGGTCATCCACTTCGGGCATGGTGGTCATGTGGATGCTCGGTTCCCGATCGGCAGCGCCCGGCAAATAGCGCCAAATCTCTTCGGCTGTAAAGGCCATGATGGGCGCCATCAGGCGGGCCAGACTGTCGGCGATGCGATACAACACAGTCTGGGCGCTGCGTCGCGCAAGGGACGCGGGCGGCGATGTGTAAAGCCGGTCCTTGAGAATGTCGAGATAAAAGGCCGACAGCTCTACCGTACAGTAGTTATACAAACCGTGGTAGATGACATGGAACTCATAGGCATCGTACGCCTTGCGCGCCCGTGCGATCAACTCCTGCAGACTGTGCAGGGCGTAACGGTCGATGGGCGGCAGCTCCGCCCCAGGCACGCTGTCCCGTTTGGGGTCGAAATCACTCAGATTACCCAGCAGAAACCGGCTGGTGTTGCGGATGCGGCGATAGGCATCGGTCAACTGCTTGAGAATTTTATCGGAAATACGGATATCGTCCCGATAGTCCGATGCCGACACCCACAAACGCAAAATTTCGGCACCATAGCGGTCGATCACCTCCTTGGGCGCAATCACGTTGCCCAGGGATTTGGACATCTTCTTGCCCTCGGCATCCACCACAAACCCGTGGGTCAGCACCGCCTTGTAGGGCGCAGCCTGGCGCGTGCCCACAGCGGTGAGCAACGAGCTGTGAAACCAGCCACGGTGCTGATCAGAGCCTTCCAGGTAAAGCTCGGCCGGCCAATGCAGATTGTCGCGCGCCTCTAACACCGCCGCATGACTGACCCCGGAATCGAACCACACATCCAGGATATCATCCTCTTTTTCAAAGGTCTTACCACCACATTGGCCGCAGACCGTCCCCAGCGGCAGCAACGACTCGGCAGCCGCTTCGAACCACGCATCGGCACCGCGCCGGGCAAACAGGTCGTGGATGGCATCCATCAACTCGGGTGTCATATATGTGGCGCCGCACTGCGCACAGAAGAAGACAGTAATGGGAACACCCCAGGCCCGCTGGCGCGACACGCACCAGTCCGGTCGGTTTTCGATCATGCCGAAGATCCGTTCGCGCCCCCAGTGGGGAATCCAGCGCACCGTATCGATGGCCGCCAGCGATTTCCGGCGCAGGCCGGTCTTCTCCATGGAGATAAACCATTGCGGCGTTGCTCGGAAGATCACCGGCGCCTTGCACCGCCAGCAGTGGGGATAGGAGTGGCTGATGCGTTCCCGGGCCAGCAGCATACCGTTTTGTGCCAATGCCTGGTTGATGGGTTCATTGGCCGCAAAGACAAACTGCCCGGCAAAATGACCCACCTCTTCAGTGAAGCGACCCTGGTCATCCACGGGCGAATAGGGTTCCAGGCCATACTGCAAGCCCACCTCGTAGTCCTCGCGGCCATGGCCGGGGGCCGTGTGCACACAACCGGTACCGGTCTCCAATGTGACGTGGTCGCCGAGCACAATCAAGGATGTCCGCTCGTACAACGGATGGCGGCAGCGCCGCTTTTCCAGACCCGCCGGGTCCACTTCGCCCAGGATCTGGAAATCGGGAATACCGAACGCCGCCATACAGGCATCGACCCGTTCCCGGGCAAGGATCAGGGCCTCGTCCGACCCGATCCCTACGGCCACATAAGCATACTCGGGGTGCA
>JAGTVD010000201.1 GCA_018224505.1 Desulfatitalea sp.
AATCATGGGAGTGATTCCGATGCGCGTAGAAGCCCTATCTTTTCAATGCCCCCGGTGCCAAACGGCGCTGACCCTGCACCGCACCTGAAAGCAGGTCCGCTGGCGCTGCAGGGACTGCGGCCATCTGTTTAATCTGGCCGATCTGCTCGACCAACTGGACGAACGCATGGAGGCTGCTTTGGGCGGTTTTATTACTGACCGGCTGTGACCACCATGATCATTCAACACCTGTTTCCCATTTTCGCCCTGATCCTGCTGGGGGTGATGCTCAAACGGCTCGGGATGACCGGCGCCGACTATCTGGCCACCACCGACCGGCTGGTCTACTACGTCTTTTTCCCAGTGCTGCTGTTCTGGAAAATCGGCGGCGCCAACCAGACCCTCACACCCGGGGCCATGCGTTTCTACCTGGCCGTTATCCTGGCAGTGATCGCCATCTATGCGCTCAGCACCCTCTACATCCGTCTGCGCCCCGTAACGGACTTTCAAGCCGGCACCTTTTCCCAGAGCTGCTATCGCTTCAATACCTACGTGGGCATGGCGGTGATCCTGAGCGTCATGGGCGAATCCGGGGTGGCCCAGTTCGGCATTCTGATCGGCCTGGTGATTCCCCTGATCAACATCCTGGCCGTGGCCACCCTGATCTGGTTTTCCGGACGCCCGGCCGGTTGGCGCCTGCGGCTGCGCGCAACGGTGCGCTCCATTCTGACCAACCCCCTGGTCCTCGGTTGTGCCGCCGGACTGATCTACGCCCGCTGGATCAACACCTTCCCGCGTTTTATCGACAACACCCTGGCCCTGGCGGCGGCCCTGACCCTTCCCCTGGCCCTCTTCTCCGTGGGCGGCAGTCTGACGCCAAGCACCCTGACACGCCACTTCAGGCTGGCCCTGGCCGGTTCGATTTTCAAGCTGGTGCTGCTGCCGGCGACGGGCTACGGCGTCATGCGGTTGCTGGGGGTGGCGGACAGTTATTTTTTCATGGGCATGCTCTTCTTCGCCCTGCCCACCTCCACGGCTATTTACGTCCTGTCATCTCAACTGGGCAGCGACACCCAGTTGGCATCGGCCGCCATCCTGCTCTCCACCGCCCTATCCTTCGGCTCCCTCTCCCTGGTGCTTTGGTGGATGCATGGATAGCCATTTCAAACTGGTCATCGAATACGACGGCACCGAATACTGCGGCTGGCAGTGCCAGCCTAACGGCCGTTCCATCCAGCAGACCATCGAAACAGCCCTGGCCCGCATGACGCGCCAGACCGTGTCGCTCGCCGGATCCGGCCGCACCGACTCCGGGGTGCACGCCCTGGGCCAGGTGGCCAGTTTCACCTGCGACACCACCATCACCCCGGAGGCATTGCAAAAGGGGATGAACAGCCTGCTGCCCGACGACATTGTCATCCGGGCCTGCGAACCCGCACCGCCAGGGTTCCACGCCCGGTTCGACGCCCGGAGCAAAACCTACCGCTACACCATCCACAACGCACCGCTACCGGCGGCCATCGGGCGCCAATACGCGTGGTGGATCCGCACCCCACTGGATGTCCCGGCCATGGCCGCCGCCGCCGCCCACTTGGTCGGGCGCCGGGATTTCAAAACCTTCGAAGCCGCGGGCAGCCCCCGGTCGCATACCATCCGGCACATCACCCACGCCGAGGCGCGACACGGCCCCGACGCCTATCTCACCTTCGATGTCGCCGCCGACGGCTTTCTACGCCACATGGTGCGCAACATCGCCGGCACCCTTGTGGCAGTGGGGCGGGGCACCTTGTCACCGGACCAGATCCCCGCCCTCCTGGAGGCCCGCGATCGCTCCCTCGCGCCCCCCACCGCCCCGGCCCAAGGATTGTGCCTGGTGGCGGTGCGGTATGCGTAGACAGCTGAACACTTCTCAGGGTTCGCGCAAAAATAAGTTCGCCTTTTAGGCGCCTTGATTTGGGTCAGATTGGTTCGATTGGAGGATTCAAAACCGGAGGAATAGCGAGCTATTTCGAGAATTTTGAATCCTCCGATCGGGCCAAGATGGCCTGAAGCAGGGATGCATAAAAGGTGAAATTATTTTTGCGCGAACCCTGAGTGGCCGTGGGCATTGCATTGTCACCTCTTGTATTTTTCCCGTGTTTGTGCAACTTATTTGCATCAGGCATATCAATGTCAACCTGCCCGACCCTGGTTCGGGCCTTCCCCGAATACGGTGCGGTGGACCGTCATGGCCGAAAATGTGATCGAAGCCCGACAACTCTCCTTTGCCTACAACGGCCAGAAGGTGCTGGAAGAGGTGGATTTCGATATTCCGGCTGGTGACTTTGTGGCCGTGATCGGCCCCAATGGCGGCGGCAAGACCACCTTGTTAAAACTGATGCTGGGGCTGCTCACACCCACCCACGGCGCCGTGCGGGTGTTCGGTCGCCCTCCGCGGCAGGTGTCCCAGCGCATCGGTTATGTCCCCCAGCATGTGGAGACCGATTTCCGATTCCCCATCTCCGTGCTGGACGTGGTGCTCATGGGCCGACTGCGGCCCGGCGCCAAATGGCCCTGGCCTTCCCGCGCCGATCGCTGCACGGCCTTGGAAACACTGACCCGGATGGGCGTGGACCACCTGGCCCAGCGCCGCATCAGTGACCTGTCCGGCGGCCAGCGCCAACGCGTCTTCATCGCCCGCGCCCTGTGTGCCCAACCGGAGATTCTCTTTCTGGACGAGCCCACCGCCGGCATCGACCCCCAGGGGCAGATGGAGATGTATTGTCTGCTCGAACAGCTCAACGCCACCCTCACCATCGTACTGGTCAGCCATGACA
>JAGTVD010000202.1 GCA_018224505.1 Desulfatitalea sp.
GAACGGTAATCGAGAGCGATGCATCGCAGTCGTACGGCATGAACCCCTATCAATGGAGAAGAGACAACGATGAGCATTGGACCGATGAGCCCGGAAGCGCTGCGGCGCTATATTCAGACGCATCACGAAAAGCAATATTTGTTGGTGGATGTGCGGCAGCCGGAGGAGTACCGCCGCGGCCATATCCCCGGCGCACGCTTGATTCCGTTGCCCGAGCTGGTGAAAGACATGGACCAGCTGCCGGCTGACAAGGAGCTGGTGTTCTACTGTCAGGTGGGCGGACGCTCCATGGCCGCCGCGGCCATGGTCGAGGAAGAGGGGTGGGGGGGGGCGATCCACAACCTCAGCGGGGGTCTCATGGCCTGGGACGGCGGCCAGGTGGCGGACCTGCCCCGCGTACGATTGTTCGAAGGTCAATCGGTTCAGGAGATGTTCCGCACGGCCATGGATTTGGAAAAGGGGGCCCAGATCTTCTACGAAACGGTTGGCGCGCGTCATGCCGAACAGTTTTGGGGCCCGATCTTCGCCCGCCTGGCCAAAGCCGAATGGGCCCACGCCAAAGCGGTGCACGGCTTCTGGCAGCAGGTGCAACCGGACCTGGAGTCCTTCGAACCGCTTTTTGAGGCCATGCCGGGCGAAATTCTCGAAGGTGGCATCCCTTTACAGCAGGCCCTGGAGAAGCTGGCCGATCCTGGCGACGACACCTTCCTGAGACTGATCGAGCTGGCCCTGCAGATCGAGTATGCCGCCTTCGACCTTTATCGCACTTTGGCCGACCAGCATCGGGATAGCGCTATTCAAGAGGCCTTCACCAGCCTGGCGCAGTCTGAAAAGGCCCACATGCAGAGCCTGATCGAGGCCATGGCAAAACATAACTAATTGATAGGTTTCAATTGGGCCTCCATGGCCTCGCGCAGCATTCTTTCGTTGAACGGTTTGTTGAGGATGGCGTTGACCCCGGCCTGGATGGCGGCCTCGTTGTCCTGGCATTCGTTCTGGGTGGTGACCATGATGATGGGCAGCGTTTCCTGGGGGTAGCGTTTGCGCACTGCCCGGGTCAGTTCGATGCCGCTGATGTCGGGCATATTCAGGTCGGTGAAGATCAGGTCCGGCTTGACCGTGGCGAGCTGCCTTATGGCTTCGGCCGGAAACTCGAAAACGACCGGTTCACAACCCAGGTTGTGCAGTACGCTGCGGTAAATATTGAGGATCATGCGCGAGTCGTCCACGGCGAACACCTTCAGTGCCCTGGTTGCCGGGGCACTGATCCGGCCTTGAATGGCGTCGGCGATTTCGGCCATACCATTGGCTGCCAGAAGTTGAACAAAGTGATCCCGGGTGTCCGCATGGACCTGGCGGCCCAGGTATTCCACGGCAAATTCGCGGAAAATGTCGTCCTGGATGACATCCAGAAAGATTGCATCGCATTGGGTGTCCATCACTGTGCGGCTGATGGGCCGCGCGGCCGGGTCTTCGTCCCGCAGCATGTTCTTGATGCCGGCTGCCAGCACGGTGTTGTAGTTGTGGTTGATGGCGCCGGCGGCGGCGGAGCGCACATTGTCCACCGGATCGCTAAGCCCCTGGGCAAGGGCGAAGGCCCCCTTGGCTACCGGCAGTTGGCCCAGGGCTTCGTAGGCGGCAAAACGCACATTGGGGTCCCGCGGTTCGTTGTGCAGTATCTTGCGTATGGGGGCGATGGCCGATTCGTCGCCGATGGCGCCCATGACATTGAGGGTGTGGATCAGCAGATCGGGATCGTCATAGCGTAAATTGCCGATCAGGACCGGCACCGCCTTGCGGCCGATGTCGGTCAGGCGCTGTTTGGCGGCATTGCGCAATCGGGCCTGTTGGGCGGAGAGTAGGGCGTTGAGCCTCTCCAGCGCCTCGGGCTCCTGTGAGCCGGTGAACACATCCATGATCATGTAATCCAGGTCCGGATCGGCGCCCAGCTTCTGGGCCAGGCGCTGGATGGCCGTCGGAGTGCCGAGCGCGGCCAGGGATTGGATGGCTGCGATAACCAGCTCCGCGCTGCCGGCGTAGAGAAACTCCGAAACGGGCGTGGTGGCGGCCGGATCACCGATCATCCCCAGAGCCGTGATGGCACTGCGTAACACCTTTTCATTTTGGGCCTCGCCCAGAATGCTCAACAAGACCGGGGTGGCTGCCTCCAGTTTGATCTCGCCGGCGATTTCGGCCAACACTTCACAATGGGCGGGTTTGTTCTCCCGCATCAGCAACAGAGCCAAGCCCTGGGGGTTGTCAAGGGCCTTGGAATATAAGAGTTCCTTGACCGCCGGTTGGGACTCCCGGGTGGTTTGGTCGGCGGCCAGCAGCCCCACCAGCAAAGGGAAGACAAAGGTGTCCGGTGCGCGGTTCAATTCAAACAGGGCCGTCCGTTGGGTCTGGGGATCCATCTCGGCGAAATGGGCCATGACCAGCCGTGCCTTGATCAGGTCCTTGGACTTGATGTCAAAACGCAGTTCTTCGATAAAATGATCGGGGTTGATTTCCGCCATACCATATCTCCAATGCAGGCAATGCCGCTTGGCAGCGGCCGGGGTGTCGGGTGCGCACCGCCTTGATCGGTTTTCCGGCGGGCTTTCTTTCTATCGGTCGGACGGCGGCAAGGCTTGAAGCTTTTTTGGGTGGCGTTGTTTTTCGGTGTACGGTGATTCAGTTGTTCTGTTGACGGGTGTTTGGCCTGCAACGCGTTTTGTCCTGAACGCGGACGCCTGGGTGGCGGAAGGCTATGATTGGCCGGATTGGATTTGTGGGTGCCACGGGGTTGTGTTACAACTGCCGCCATGGCCACCGTTTGTGCGCGATCCGATTCGCCCGTCGATCCTGAGCCCGCTGCCTTCGCGGCCATGCGCCGTGCCTTGGCCGGCTGGTATGAGCAGGCGCGACGGGATCTACCGTGGCGGCGCACCCATGATCCATATCCCATCTGGGTTTCAGAGGTGATGCTCCAGCAGACCCAGGTCAAGACCGTGATTCCTTATTATCATCGATTTCTGGAGCGGTTTCCGGACATCCCTCATCTGGCCGCTGCCGATCTGCAAGCGGTCTACAAGCTTTGGGAAGGGCTGGGGTACTACTCCCGCGCCCGTCACCTGCACCAGGCGGCCGGTATCGTACAGGCGCAAATGGAGGGCCGCGTCCCCCGGGACCCCGAAGCCCTGCGACGGCTGCCAGGCATCGGAAGCTACATCGCCGCTGCCATCCTGAGTATCGCGTTCGGTCAACCTTTCGCGGTGGTGGACGGCAATGTGAAGCGGGTGCTGGCGCGCTTGAACCGGATGGAAACACCCGTGAACCATGCCTCGGGCCATGCCTGCTTTCAAACGCTTGCGGACCGGCTGCTCGACCGTGAC
>JAGTVD010000203.1 GCA_018224505.1 Desulfatitalea sp.
GAGCGGCTGGTGTTCAATCGTACGGTCACACTCAAGGACAGCTGGGCCCGCATTGCCCAACAGGCCGCCCACCAAAAGGCCAAATAGACCATGCCCCACGACGACGATGCCGCCCCGGAGCGCTCGGTTCTGTTCGTGGCAACCCGCACGTCGTTCATGGGGCTGTTCATGATCTAGCCGGTCAATGTGGCCCTGCCGGCCATCCAGGCGGAAATGGGCATGAGTGCGGTGCAACTGAGTCGGATCCCCACGGCCTACCTGTCGGCCATGGCCATGGTGCTGGATTTACGGGTCTGTGTATTTTTGGAATCTACTGTTCCATGGCAAGGGGGGAAATAGAAAAATGAAATATGTCGGTGCCCATGTGAGTATCGGTGGCGGCGTGGAGAATGCGCCGCTCAATGCGCGGGCCATCGGGGCCACGGCGTTTGCCATGTTTACCAAAAACCAGCGCCAGTGGCACGCCAAGCCTCTGGAAGCGCGCAGCATCGAAGCGTTTCAGCGCAATTGCCGGGAGGCCGGGTACGACCCCCGATATATCCTGCCCCACGACAGCTATTTGATCAATCTGGGCCACCCTGAAAAGGAGGGACTGGAAAAATCCCGCGCCGCTTTTCTCGATGAGATCCAGCGGTGCGAACAGCTCGGGCTGCGTTTGCTCAATTTTCATCCGGGCAGCCACCTGGGCAAAATATCGGAAAGCCGGAGCATGACCCTGATTGCCGAATCGATCAACATCGCCCTGGACCGGACGCGGATGGTGACCGCGGTGATCGAAAACACGGCGGGTCAGGGCACCAATGTGGGCCACCGTTTCGAGCACCTGGCCGAAATCATCGATCAGGTCGAGGATAAATCCCGTGTGGGTGTCTGCCTGGACTCGTGCCATGCCTATGCCTCGGGGTATGATATCAAATCGGAGCAGGGTTACCTGGCCGCGATGGACCAGTTCGACCGCGTCGTGGGGTTTGCTTATCTTAAAGGGATGCACCTGAATGACGCCAAGAAGGACACCGGCAGCCGTGTCGATCGTCATGCCAGCCTGGGTCAGGGCACCATGGGTTTGGACCCGTTCCGCTGGCTGATGCGGGACCGGCGCCTGGACAACATCCCGCTGATCCTGGAAACCCCGGACGAAACCCTGTGGGCCGAAGAGATCGCACTCCTGAAGCGGCTTGCGGCGGAAGCCGGATAAAGATTGACAATGGTTCCGGCTTGGGATTAGCTGGCCCGACTTTTGACCCGACAGTATAACCGATCGGAGATCATCCTTCGACAACCGCTCTTTGAGCGATCAACTTTTTGGGAGAACCGATATGACCAATTTTAAAAACCCTACCGACATTGATTTCACCGTCGATGAGAATCATCTGTATCGCGAAGAGTCCATCACCGATTTGAAGGTGGCCTCCATTCGACGTCTCGTGCCGGTGAAACCCGATGGCACCGAAGACGCCGGCCGCACCCCGCTTTTTCTGGCCAGCACCCAGCTCATGACCCCCGAGGGGCCTCTGCCATTGCAGGCGCGGCTCAAAGCCACCACCCTGGCTGATGCCTACAAGGAGTTCCCCGGCGCCATGCGCCATGCCCTCGATGACATGGTGGCCCAACTGCAGCAGATGCGCCAGGAGCAGTCCCAGCAGCAGCAAAAGGAAGCCTCCCGGATCATCGTGCCCGGTCGGTAACCGCGAAACAACCCCATCCTCCAATCGTCCGATGCCTGGGTTGGCGTTAGGCCGAGGACGCTGTCAATCCAGGGTTGGGTGATTGCGCTGCGGTGCCGGAAGCCGTCAGCAGCTGGGTTATGCGGGCGTGCTCCTCCAGCTCGAGGGACCGCGGTTTGACATACTGAAAAAAGGAAGTGAGCTGGTTCGGATGAATGACCGAACTGCCATGGGCCGTGATGCGTTTGACCTGCCAGCCGGGAAGGGCCACGATGGCCCGGGCGGCGATGGGTGTTTCCAGCGCACGACCGAGCCATTCGGAGAGGTTTTCGGTCAACGCTTCGATGTGCGGGATCGTGTGCGGGTCTTCCGTGGTGGGAAACCGCAAACTGTGGCCGTCATAGACCACAATGTTGTCGGCCCGCCTGCGGCTTTCGGGCGGCGCCGGCGGTGTGACGGCGAAAAGGGCAAATACCCCCTTGGCATTGACAATGAGATAGTCGATGGTGCCGCCCTGGACCGTTACATCCGGATACACGTGGTGGCCACCCTGGCGGATCAGGGCAATGGCGTCGGCCACCATTGCCGTGGCGGTGGTACGCCACTGCATATCGTGCCAATCACCAACGGCTTGCCGCCATCGCCATAGTGCAACGCCCAGCAAGCCGCCGCCGCTGATAGAACCCATGACGGCGGCTTCCATGCCGCTGCCGATATGGCCGAAGGCTGCCGTTGCATGGCCCGCGAAGAAGACCAGGGGGGTGATCACCACCAGGGCCAAGGCGTTGCGCACCCGCGTTTTGACGGCGTCGTCACCGGCGCCGGGGTTCATCATCCCCATGGGCCGATTCCCCTCTGATTCCGATAAGGATCGGCCTCCCTTCGGCCCCAGCCGATGCATCAGGTGCGTGAGGCCGGCGTAAAACCCCCACAGCAACAATGTGGCCGCCAGACTCCCCAATGGGATCATCCACAACTCAAACGTTTCAATCGGCATGCGCGCGATATCTCCAAAAACGAACAAGGTCTCGACCGACCATCCCTGCAACCCCGATCAACCCAACAAAGTCACATCTCACGCCTCAACTGGGCCACTGCCGCCGGCACCCCGGCCAGGGGGCCGCTGAAATCGGCGGTGTGGCTCTCGCCGCGGCGCACATCTCGCCCTTTCGTGACGGCGCCATAGTCAATTTTACCGGCTTCGGTGGTCAGGTAGGTCTTCATTCCGACCGTGCCGGCCACCATGTCGTTCACTGCATCGTTACCCACCATCAGGCACTGGTGGGGCGGCAGACCGATCCTGTCGCAGATCTGATGATAGTACTCGGCCCGGGGTTTGACAAAGGACATATTTTCCAGGTGGGTGAGCAATTCGAAACGCGCGGGTTCGAGGCCGGCCCATGCCATGCGTTTTTCCTGGGCGATTTTGGGAAACAGCGGGTTGGTGGCCACCAC
>JAGTVD010000204.1 GCA_018224505.1 Desulfatitalea sp.
CGGCACTGGCTTCGAAGAAAGGTGCCCGCAGTTGTGCGTTCAGGTCCTGCTGCAAGGTGGCCACGTCGAGAACCTCTATCCCGCTGTCCGCCAGATCCCGTTTGTTGTATTGCAATATGATCGGGAAATGGTCATACATATCGATATCGTAGAAAGCCAGGTTTTCCTTGAGGTTGTTAAGGGCGACGATATTTTTTTCCCGCATGGTGGTCATGGAGTCCGCCACGAATACAATGCCATCCGCCCCTTTGAGCACCAGCTTGCGGGTCGCATTGTATTTGACCTGGCCCGGCACGGTATAGAGTTGAGTTTTGATTTTGTAGCCTTGAATCTGTCCAAGTTCAAACGGCAGAAAGTCAAAAAAGAGGGTGCGGTCGCCGTGGGTCTTAATGCTGACCATATCCGACTGGATGCGGTGTCGAATTTTGCTGAAGATATACTCCAGGTTGGTGGTTTTGCCACCCCGGCCCGGCCCGACATATACTATTTTGACCTGAACTTCTTTTTTTCGAATATTTACAACCGCCACGCGGCCATCCTCGCATTTGGGTTATGCTGCTGCGTCGACACGCCACCGATGGGTTCAGGGTCGCTACACCTGCCGGGTGGTCTCAAAAATCTTGCTGAGTTTGGCGATGGATTCGTCGACTTTCAAACGCAGATATCCCAACGACACATCGTTGCCAAAGATGGTCACCAGCAGAAAATCGTCCATGACTTTGCTGAAATGGATGTTCTCGCTTTTGCCTTTGTGAAAAAGGAGCGCAAAGTCGTCTTCTCCGATGATGGCGGCCATGGCGCAAACAGCGCCGAAATTGCCCGCGGCAAGTGCCGCAAGCGAGTACACATCGTGACCGACTTGACCATTGTCCAGATTGGCGATGATATTGCCGGCCATGTCAATGAGGATTACGCACTTGAGACCAAGGTCCATCAAGTCCTTTTCCAGAACCTCTTCGATACCGTCCAACTGTTCTTGATCGAGTATATAGGACAATGATCTTCCTCCTTTGGGAATGGATTGAATATCCTTTGTAAGCCTAATCCTTCGCGTGCGGTGGCGCAATCCATCGCCTTCCCAGGGGCAACGCAACGCTCTGAGAGGATAGAATACGCTTTTAGTTCAGGCGAGTATAGTGAATTCAGGCAAGGGTGTCAAACAAAAAGAGCGGGGCTGCTGTTTAATGGGGACTTGATCTTTTGAACAAGTGTGCGATATAGATATCAATACGTATAACACTCCAAGGTGTCCAAGGAGCCTTGACATGACCTCTGCCGTCGAATCGATTGAAAAGCAGACCCTTGTAACGCGCCTGGCCGTTTCCATATACAAAATGGACGAGCAGCAGTTGGCGTTGCTGTTGGAAGCCTTGGAGCCGCTTGATGGCGGTGGGGAGCGAGGATCCTCGGAGGAGTGGTTCCTGCGCCACCCCCGGAGCAACAGCGGTATCATGCGGAAACAGATGGTGATCGCCAGGATTTTCGTCCTGATTCAACAGATGGACAAATCAACCCTGTTGAGTCGACTGGGCAGTATGGACACCCCCCAGTTTCATTGGGTGCGTCAATTCCCTCGACTCACCTGTTATCTGCTCGTTGACTTTGCCGCCCGGGGCAAAGCCTATCGCAGCTGTATCCGCGATATCAGCGCCAACGGGGTGTTCATCGAAACAACGGAAAAATTCGAAGCCGGTCAAGAGGTGGCGCTCTGTTTTGCCTTCTCCGAAGCCAGTGAAACATTACCCTTTAAAATTAAGGGGCGTGTCGCGCGTCTCTACCCGGATGGCATCGGTGTGCAATATGAACCCATGACCCACTATCGCCGCGACATACTCAATACCCTGATCCACAAAATCTGCTGATTCGTTTCCATCCATTGCAAACCGCTTTTGATCGATCAGGATGCCGCGTTGGGGTCATGCGCACAATCAGAGGCTTTTTCTTTTTCGGCGCATGCTTGGCAATAGGCGGCGATGCGCTGACGGTCCCTGACGTTCAAGGTGTCGAAGCGAATGCCGATCAACATTGTCGCGCCCTCGGCGGATGTCTGGCGGCGTTGCCAGACGATTTTGCCATTCAGGTTGGCTAACGGCGCATTGGGCAGCGCCAGGTTGAGCCGTGACAAACGACCTTTCAAAGGCGGGAGTGAGCCGTTGGTCGTGTCGGCACCCAAATCCACGCAAATACCCCCTGTGGAGATATCCACCGCCATGCCGTCATGGTACCAGCTTTGGGTGTCGAGCCGGTTCGGCGGGCAAGCGATCTCCACTCGGGCCGGCAAACCACAACGCAGGGCGCGTCGGACCGTTTGCCAGGAGCGTTCGCACTGATCCGAAGTATCTGATCTGTACAGCGTTTCCAGGAGTGACTTGATTCGTGGGTGTTGATCACAGATGGTCAGGAGGGCCGATTTGTCGATTTTCACCAACTCCACTTTGGAGACCGCAAGAATTTCCGTTTCGTTTTCCGTGGGTTGATCCAGGGGAAACACCTCGCCAAAAAGATCGTTGGTGCCGAGCAAAACCGGTTCCACATCGATCCCCGCCACCTTCGCCTCACTTTGGCACGCGGGTGAGGGCATTTCGGCCACGGACCCTTGCACGACAAAATAGAGGGCATCGGCCGGCTGATCCGCCTGGACGATGCGTTGCCCCCCAGCCATTCGTACCCGCGACAGGTGTCGCATCAAGGTCACCAGTTCCGGATAGCTCAAACCGGCCCAAAATTGCTGCAAAGGGGTGTGCCGGGAGCCCGCCGCCTGGAGCCGACCATGAAAAGCTCGGCCCTGGTCGTGACCCGGCTTTTGGCGGCGCCATTGCAGGATTTTGGAAACGATGGCCTGCAGGTTCATGCCGTTGTCAATGAAAAGGTCTGCCGTCCGTTCGTAGGCTTTGACCGCTTCGTCGATACGGTGCAGCCGATCCAGAAGGTCGGCATATTTGCGATAGAGAAAGGGGTCGTCCGGATATATCTCTAAAATATCACGGAATTCATCTGGCGAATCGATATCCAACGTGCCGTCCAGGATGCGCTGTGTCACGCTGAACGGTTGATCCTCGGGTGCGATGATGTTGATTCTCATGGTCAGTGTCGTTCTTCCGCCGCAGGGGGGCTCAATCCATCATCGCCTGGACAACGAATCCGCCATTTTCCAGGGCATTTTTTATGGCATGGGTGTCACAGGGCGTTAAACGGAAATAATAGGTTCGCTGGCTGGTTCGCTGGGCGGTCATCCCCACATTGATGATATCGCCGCCCTGGTCCTGAATGATTTCGATGGCGCGGTGCAACCCGCCCGGATCCGCACCCGTGGTGACATCGATCCGGGCACTGCTCGAAAGGATACCCATCATATCGATGAACGTGCGCAAAAGGTCCGATTCGGTGATGATGCCCACCAAACGCCGGCTTTGAACGACAGGCAGGCCGCCGATTTTGTGTTTATAAATCAACTGGGCGGCAATCTCCACATCATCCTCGGGCGACACGGTGATGGGATTTTTGATCATCATGTCGGCCAACGTAAACTCACCCAGCATGGATGGGATCAGTGCCTGTTTCAGATCTGCCAGGGTCAGCAGACCATGCAGTTGCTGGTGTTCGTCCACGACCGGAAGATGCCGGATACCATTGAGTTTCATCAACTCGAGGGCTTCCTGAACCGTCTGCCGGACAGTCACGGTGATGGGAGCGGGAATCATCAACGATCTGATTTTCATGACGCAGTCCTTTCCGATGGGAGGCTCCTTTAATACATCCATACCATCGAAAAATCATGCCGAACAAGGATTATATTCTAATCTGCTTTGCTGGAAAGCAGATCCATAATGGCATGGCAGTAAATTTCCACACCGGTCAACAATATCTCCTCGGAAAAATCGAAAGTGGGGCTGTGAAGCGGCGAAGCGTCAGGCCGGCCGCACCCAAGGAATAGAAAACATCCTGGGACGCGCTCAAGGTAAAAGGCGAAATCCTCTCCGCCCATGGTTGGTTCCGGCGTCACAACCGATTCTTCGCCGACCGTGGATCCTGCCCAATACCTGGCCCGTTGGGCGATCGTCGCGTCATTGATGGTGACGGGATACCCTGGCTGGTAATCTAATTGGTATTGGGCGCCCATGGATGTGCAGACCCCCCGAGCAATCCGTTCTATACGCTCAGGCCAGGAGTGCCACACCTCCGTGTCGAAAGTGCGTGTGGTGCCGCTAAGATGGGCTTCCCCGGCGATGATGTTAAAGGCGGTACCCGCCTGAAACTGACCGATGGTCACGACTGAAGGCTTGAGCGGATTCATCTGCCGGCTGACGATGCGTTGCAGGGCGTTGATCACCTGGGTGCCGACCTCCAGGGCGTCCACACAAAGATGGGGCATGGCGCCATGCCCGCCCTTGCCCTTGATTTGTAGGTCGAAGCGGTCCATGGCCGCCATAACCGGTCCTGGACGGATGCCCACGGACCCTTCCGGCAATCCGGGCCACAGATGCAATCCCAGTACCGTGTCGACATGCGGATCTTTGAGCACGCCTTCCGCGATCATCGGTGCAGCGCCCCCCGGCCCTTCTTCGGCGGGTTGGAACAGGTATTTGACCGCTCCGCACAGCGGCGGGTCGAGATCCTGCAGCACCATGGCCGCTCCCAACACCATGGCCATATGGCCGTCGTGGCCACAGGCATGCATTGCATGGGGGTGGGTCGAGGCAAACGGCAGGCCGGTTTGTTCGACCACTGGTAGGGCGTCGAGCTCGCAACGCAGCATAACCGTTTTGCCCGGATGCGCGAAACGGTGAATTCCAACCACACCGTAGCGGGCGATGCCGGTGCGGCAGTCGATACCGAGACGTTGGAGTCGTTCAGCGACGAACCTCGAGGTCTTGTCCTCCGTATAGGCAGGTTCCGGAATGCGGTGCAGTTCACGGCGTATCTGAATGATCTCTCTCTCTCGACGCTGAATCGCCTTTTTCAGGTTCATAATGGAGGCCTTTTTTTTCCACTTCTGATTTGCTGAAACGGTATTTACATGAAAAATTGGGGCTTTTCCGGCGGAAATGGTTGATTTCCGCCGGAAAAACCTTGTTGGCGTCGATACAATGAGGTAAACGGGCACAGAAAATTGAACCGAAATGGTACTATATCCGACCGGTCATTTTCAAAAGATCTTTGAGTAATTCCCCAGCTTTGGCGCAGTATTTGGGGTCTTTCTTCGAATATTCATCAACAACATCAATGGAAAATTTACGCATCTGGGCGACCGTGTCTTGATCCATATGGGACAGCTCGCCCATTTTGTCTTTTTGGAACTTGTTGATGTAAATGATGTCGTTGTATCCGGACCATTTAAGAAAATCGATACCGGTCGAATTGGTGCACTCCTCCACGATGGCCTTCATATCGTTGGGCAGTTCATCCCATTTCTTATGATTCATTATGATCTCACCATTGTTGACCTCGGCCAGGTAAGGCATCACGATGTATTTGGTCACCTCCTGAAACTTCATGTCCCAGGCGGTGGAAACCGTACCCCAGTGGGCACCGTCGCAGACGCCGGTCTGCAAGGCCTGGTAGACCTCCTCGCCCGGGAAAAAGACCGGGGTGGCACCGGCTTTTTCGAAGACCTGGGCGGCAATGCCAGTGCTGCGCACTTTGAATCCCTTGAAATCGCTCAAGGTGCGGATCGGCTTTCTGGAGTAGAGCGCCAGGCCGGTCATCGGCAACGGCCCCACGAAGCGGACGTTGTGCTCTGCATAGGCCTCGCGGAAGACCTCAATGGCGCCCATGTCGTAGAAATAGGCGTACATTTCCGCCACTGTTTCCCATGAAAACAGCTGGCCGTTAATATGGCCCGCCACCGGAACCCGGCCGATCCAATAGGCCGGCCAGATCAAGGAGATTTCGAACAAACCGCGACCAATGGCTTCGAAGACATTGGCGGTGGGAACGATGGCGCCCGGCGGCAGCGGTGTAATATCCAGTTCACCGTCGGTGGCCGCCCGCACCCTGTCACAAAACTTGACATAAACATCCTGGTAGTAGCCCACCCCGGTCGGCCAGTGAGTCTGCATGCGCCAGCGAATCTTTTTTTTCGATTGGGCACTGGCCACTTTGGGGAACGCGGTGGCCGCACCGGCCACTGCGGCGGCCACGCCCGCCTTGAGCACATTTCGTCTGGTAACTTTTTCCGACATGCCTGATCCTCCTTTACGCGTTGTTGTTTATGCCAAGCAAGGGAGTCCACTCCGGATTGAGATTGCGGACCGCTCTAAAGAATTCCTTTCTTGTGCTTCTATCCAAAGGCATGGGCATCTTTTACCGGTTCCTGAGTTCCCGCCGCAGGACTTTCCCGGTCATGGTTTTTGGCACTTCGTCCAGTATTTCCACGATGCGCGGATATTTGTAGGCGGCCAACCGCTCTTTGCAAAACTGGATCAAGGTTTCAGGGGTCACTTTGTCTCTGCACCCTTCGACCAACGATACGAAAGCTTTGACCGTCTCGCCCCGGTAACTGTCCGGAATGCCAACCACCGCGGCTTCTCTGACCGCTGGGTGCTGATACAAAACATCCTCCACATCCCGGGGCCATACCTTGAACCCGGAGACATTGATCAGGTCCTTTTTGCGATCAACAATGTAGCACCATCCCTGTGCGTCGATTTTGGCCACATCGCCGGTAAAAAAGCGGCCGTCAATAATGGCTTTGGCGGACGCCTCCGGTTTCTGCCAATAGCCACGGATAATACTGGGGCCTCTGAGCACCAATTCGCCTTCCTGCCCGACGGGCATTTCTTGGCCCTGCTCGTCCACATTGACCACCCAGGCTTCTACCCCCGGAATGATCAACCCCACAGAAAGGGCGCCGGATGCTTCGTCCACAGGTCCGGTCATGCCCAATGGAGTGATGGTGGCCGGCGATGCACTCTCAGTGAGTCCATAGACGTTGTAGATGGTGATCCCCATCACCTCTTTGAACTTTTGCACGGTTCCCGGCGATACCGGCGCACCGCCGCTGTATGCCTTTTGAAAGCGGGACAGGTCGAAAGACTGAATATCCGGGTGGTTGAGCAGGGCGATATAGACCGTGATCGAAGCGACGGTGAATGTCACCTGGTGGGTTTGAATCAACCGGAGCGCGTCAGCGGGATTGAAGCGGTTGTGCAGCACCAGCGGAACCCCCAAATGAAACGCAATCGCCTGGTGGGCCACGATACCGGTAATGTGGAACAGTGGTGCGACACCCCAAATGACATCGGAAACATCGAGCTGCACAGCCATTTCATAGACCTTGCAGTTGTGGTCGATATTGGCATGGGAAATCATGGCACCCTTGGGGGGGCCAGTGGTGCCGGATGTGTAGACCAGGTAGGCAAGCTCTTCGGCGGCGGCCCGATGGGGTGTAAGCGGTTTGTCCCTGCAACGGTCTATCATGTCCATCAAATCGAAGGTTGCGCTGAAGCGCAGCTTGCTACTGCCTGCAAGTTGTTCCGGCATCGGTTGCCCATGGCCTATCAAATCCAGCGCCGAAGTAGTGAGCACTTTGCGGTCTGCGGCGGCGGCGGCAACCGTTTTCTCATAAAGTGCATCATCACAGAGAATGATCCCGGCGCCACTGTCCGCCAGCAGGTGAGCCAAGTCTTTGGCAGTATACATGGGGTTGACCGGCACGACGATCCCGCCGCGCATCCAGACGGCTAAAGAGCAGATGACCGCCTGGGGAATGTTCTGAAGCACAAAAAGGATTCGATCGCCCTGGTCGAATCCCAACTCGGTAAGTGCCACCGCAAAAGATCGAGCCATCCAGGCGACTTCATCAAAAGTGATCACCTTCTCGAAGTAGTATATACATGGGGCATCCGGGTGCTGAGCGGCCGCCCTGTCGAACTTATCCAATAACGTCTCATAGCTGCCCGTAAAGGCGCTTGGCAACCACTCCGGATAGGTATTGAGCCAGGGTTTGTGGTCATATGTGCCGGGCATGATCTCTCCTTTTAGAATTACCAGGCGGTCCAGCCACCGTCTATGATCACGCTCTGGCCGGTGATGAAATCCGATGCCGGGGTGGCCAGAAAAATGACGACCCCCTCGATTTCCTCGAGTTGCCCCCACCGTCCCATGGGTGTTCGATCGTTGATAAAAGCGAATCGCTCTTTGTCGTTGCGGATCTGGCTGACCATGTCGGTCTCGAAGTAGGTGGGTGCGATGGTGTTGACCCGCACTCCCGATTTGGCCCATTCCAGGGCCATGACCTTGGTCATTTGCTCCACGCCTCCTTTGGCCGACGCATAGGCCAACTGGTTCGGGAGGCCGATATGTCCCAGAATGGAACCCATGTTGATCACCTTGCCATAACCGCGGGTGATCATTTGCGGGACAACCGCCTGTGCGACAAGATAATAGGCCTTGAGATTGGTTGCTATGATCCTGTCCCATTGTTCTTCCGGGTACTCAAGGACCGGCACCCGGTGGTTGGTTCCTGCATTGTTCAAAAGAATGTCAATGCGGCCGAAGTGGGCCATAATGGCGTCCACGCCTTGGCGGACACTCTCTTTTTGCGTAACGTCAAACACAAATCCGGATGCGTTCCTGCCCAGCGCTTCAATTTCCAGGACCACCGTGTCGATATCGGTTTGATTCCTTCCGCACACGGCGATATCCGACCCGACCTTGGCCAGCGCTAAGGCTGCCGAGCGTCCCAAACCTTTGGAACTGCCGGTGATCATGGAAATCTTTTCTTTTAACGAGAAAAGTTCGAAACTCATAAACTGATTCCTCCCTGCAATGACAAGTATCGCTATTCTTTTTTGGGAAGCGGCGGCGCCACAACCACCATACGGTCAGAACGTCTCAACACCCCTTTGACCACGCTGCCCCGTACCACTTCGGACAGGGCGCCATGGCGTGCCGAACCCATTACGATGGCATCACATTCATAGTCCAAGGCGGTTTTCAGAATCGCATCCACTACATTGCCCTCGGTGACCACCACCTCACTGGTGAAAACGGCCTGGCCGCCATCTTGTTCCCTGTTTTGGGACAACTCGCAAAACTTCTCCAGTTCGGATTGAATCTTGGCCATGTCACGTCTTTTTCCAACCAAAGTATGCGTTGCATTGTTCAGGGCATGGCGGC
>JAGTVD010000205.1 GCA_018224505.1 Desulfatitalea sp.
ATCCCCGCCCCCCCGCCCTGCCCCCCATTGGTGAACTGGCCGAGGTTACTGTGACCCTGCAAGCGCTGCCCTCCGCACCGGTGGTTCCCAACGCCGCCATCAAGCGGCTGGACGGACGTCTGGGCGTCTGGGTGGCGGCCGAGGGCGACCTGCGTTTTGCGCCGATACGGGTGGGTGCCCAGGATCTTGACGGCCGGGTGCAGGTCACCGAGGGGCTTGATGTTGGCGAACGCGTGGTGGTCTACACCCGCCAGGCGCTGACCGCGCGCAGCCGCATCAAGATTGTCGAACGCGTGCCGGGAGTAACGCCATGATCAACCTGGCCGGACGGGACATTCTGCACGCCTGGGGCAAATTTGTGTTTACCGGCCTCGGCCTGGGGCTGCTGATCGGCGTCACCTTGTCCATGGCCGGCATTTATCGCGGCATGGTGGAGGACGCCAAAGTACTGCTGTCCAACAGCGGAGCGCACTTGTGGGTGGTGCAGCAGGACACCCAGGGGCCTTACGCCGAGTCCTCCAACCTGCATGACGACCTGTACCGGGGCCTCCTGGCGGTTCCCGGCGTGGCGCGGGCGGCCAATGTCACCTATTTTACCATGCAGGTACGCCGGGACAGCGGTGATGTGCGCGCCATGGTGGTTGGCATCGTACCCGGCGGCCCCGGCGAGCCGGGACAGCCTGGCTACCTGGTGGCCGGACGCCACATCACCCGCGCGCACTATGAAGCTGTGGCCGATGTGACCGCCGGTTTGCGCATCGGCGAACGCATCAAAATCCGCCGCGACCATTATACCGTTGTGGGCCTGACCCGGCGCATGGTCTCATCGGGAGGCGATCCCATGGTTTTCATCCCGCTCAAGGACGCCCAGGAGGCTCAATTTATGAAAGACAACGACGCCATCGTCCGCCAGCGGCGGCGCACAACGGCAAACCCGGCCTTCAATCGCCCGGGGGCACCCGACGTGCTCGAGGCCGTCATTGCCTCCCAAAACACCAATCCCTATGTCAATGCCGTTCTGGTACAGTTGGCACCTGGCCGCGACCCGGAGGCGGTCGCCGCCGACATCCGCCGCTGGAAACGGCTATCGGTTTTTACCCGGGCCCAGATGGAAGATATCCTGGTAGGCAAACTGATCGCCACATCGGCCCGCCAGATCGGCATGTTCCTGGTCATCCTGTCGACGGTCAGCGCGGCCATCGTCGCCTTTATCATCTACACCCTGACCCTGGGCAAAATCCGCGAGATCGCCGTACTCAAACTGATCGGCACCCGCAATCGCACCATTGCCGGCATGATCATGCAGCAGGCGGTGGGTCTGGGGGTCATCGGGTTCGTGGTCGGCAAAATCGCCGCCACCTTCTGGGCCCCCATCTTCCCCAAGTATGTCCTGCTGCTGCCAGGCGACGCAGCGCTGGGCTTTGTCGCCGTGGTGGTGATTTGCGTGCTCTCCAGCATCATGGCCATTCGGGCCGCCCTCAAGGTGGATCCGGCCGAAGCGATCGGGGGGTGAAATGGCGCAGGCGGGTGTGCGGATAAATGGTTTGCTCAAACGTTATGGCACGGGGGATGCCGCAGTGGACGCCCTCAAGGGGGTGGACATGCAGGTGGCTCCGGGGGAGGTGGTCGGCCTGATCGGGCCTTCGGGCTCGGGCAAGAGTACCCTGCTCAAATGTCTCGGAGCAGTGATCGAACCCACCGCAGGTCGCATGACCCTGGGCGAGGTGGTCATTTATGACGGCAGATGGCAGATCCGCGACCTGCGGACCCTGCGGCGGGACAAAATCGGCTTTGTCTTCCAGGCCCCTTACCTGATTCCCTTCCTGGATGTCACCGACAATGTGGCGCTGCTGCCCATGCTGGCCGGCCGGCCCAACGGCGAAGCGCGCCACCGGGCGCGGCAGCTGCTGGAAGCCCTGGATGTGGGCCATCGGGCCGAGGCCATGCCGGCCCAGCTCTCCGGAGGCGAACAGCAACGCGTGGCCATCGCCCGCGCCCTGGTCAATCGGCCGCCGCTGATTTTAGCGGACGAACCCACGGCGCCCCTGGACAGCGAGCGCGCCCTGACGGTTATCCAAATTCTCAACCAGATGGCGGCCCAGTATGAAACCGCCGTCATCGTGGTCACCCACGACGAAAAGATCATCCCCACCTTCAAGCGCATTTACCACATCCGTGACGGCCGGACCCATGAGCAGGCGGGTGAAGGCAGGATAATGCAATGAAGATTATATTGACCGCAGCCCCGCGGGAGCGATATCCTGATGGGTATCACGATAAGATCGGAAGCACTGAATCGAACCTTGGACCCCCAAAAAAAGGAGCGCGCCCATGGACATGAGCACCACATATCTCGGATTGACATTGAAAAGCCCCCTCATCGCCGGCAGTTCGGGGATGACCGGGTCGGTGGAAAAAGTAAAAACCCTGGAAGCCAATGGCGCCGGCGCCGTGGTACTCAAGTCGATCTTCGAAGAAGAGGTGATGAATGAGTATGCCGACTTCCGGAAAACAGTCAAGGAAGAGTACGGCGACCCCGGATACTTCGATTACGAGGGGCAAAGAAGCCCCATCGAATACTACGACTACGTGCTGCGGGAGGAAAACCTCACCAAGTACATCACCCTTGTCAAGGAGTGCAAAAAGGCCGTCTCCATTCCGGTGATGGCCAGCGTCAACTGTTTCTTTCACTCTGTGGAGTGGCTCTCGTATGCCGCCAACCTGGAGCAGGCCGGGGCCGATGCCTTAGAGCTGAACATGTTCTTTCCGCCCACCGACTTCAAACACACCCGCGAGGAAAAAGAGGCCCTGTATTTCGAGATCGCCGCCAAGGTGACCGAGACGGTCTCCATCCCCGTGGCCCTGAAGATCAGCCCCTATTTCACCGACCTGGGCCCCATCATCCAACGCCTCTCCAGGACCGGCATCAAGGGCCTGGTGCTGTTCAACCGATTTTTCAGCCCCGACTTCGACATCGACAAGCTGGAGGTCAAACCTTCGTTCGTCTTCAGCACCCCTTCGGAGCTGGCCCTCTCCCTGCGCTGGATCGCCGTGATGGCCAACAAGGTGGATTGCGACCTTGCGGCCTCCACCGGTGTCCACGACGCGCCGGGGGTGATCAAACAGCTGCTGGCCGGGGCCGCAGCCGTTCAGGTGGCCTCCACGCTATACAAGAACGGCGCCTCCTATCTCCAGGAAATGCTCACCGGGCTGGAACAGTGGATGGCCGGCAAGCGTTACCGCAGCCTGGCGGATTTCAGAGGCAAACTGAGCCAGGAGCGCAGCACCGACCCGGCAATATACGAGCGGGCCCAGTTCATGCGCTATTTCGGCGGCAAAAAGAACGTCACCCTCTGATGCCGTCAGTGGAAAGGTCTTCCAGATGACACTCGAAGGCGGCATGACCGTTCAAGAAACCCTGCGACGCCATCCCGGCGCCATGGCCTTTTTCATTGAGCGCCGGATGTTGTGCGTGGGGTGCCCCACCGAAGCGTTTCATACCTTGGCGGATGTCGCCCGCATTCAAGGGTACACCCTGGAGACCTTCCTCAAAGATTTGCAAGCCGCGATCGCCCACGAAAATGGTGCGCAACGCTATGACGAAAGGGGGGGCCGATGAACGCCGCCGCCCTGCGGGAGTGTGCTCCCGTGGATATTTCCGAAGATGACGTAATGAACGCCATGCGAACCATACAGGGGTATATCGACATCACCCCGGCCGATTTCAGGGAAATTTACCAAATAGCTTACACCCTTGCCCGGAAACGGATGCTGACCGCTTTGAAGGCGGCCGATGTCATGACAACCCCGGTGATCACCATCGCCGAAGGGATGGACCTGCTGGAAACCGCCTCGTTGCTGGCTGTGAGGAATATTTCGGGCGCGCCGGTGGTAGATACCGAGGCCCGCATCATCGGTGTCATTTCCGAAAAGGATTTCCTGGCCCGTATGGGCGCGGGCCCGGACGGATCGTTCATGCATGTGATCGCCCACTGCCTGAAGCATAAGGGGTGTGTGGCCGTGCCAATGAAAAGCCACTCCGCCGGTGAGATCATGACGGCACCACCCATCACCGGCACCCCGGATCGCACCATCGCCGATATATCGTCCCTTTTCACGGAGCACAATATCAATCGGCTGCCCATCGTGGACAGCGAAAACCGCCCGATCGGTATCGTCACCCGTTCCGACCTGGTCAGCGGCCTTTGCATGTTAGTGTAACCGGCACGTGTCACAGGAGACCTGCATGGGTTATTTCGAAAAGATGCGCGGCCGCACCACCAGCCCGCCGCGGGTGGGCCGCAACGAAATTATCTGGTCCTGGGTCGGCAGCTTCATCGGCATCGCCGCGGTCGGGCTGCTCCATGCCCACGTCCTGGACCCGAAGGGGATGCTGCTGATTATCGGCTCCTTCGGCGCGACGGCCGTTCTGATCTATGGTGCGGTGCGCAGCCCCCTTGCCCAACCGCGCAACCTGATCGGCGGCCATGTGCTGTCGGCCGTCATCGGCGTCACGGCCGCCAAATGGCTGGGGCATCACCCCTGGCTGGCCGCCGCCCTGGCGGTCTCCACGGCCATCGCCGTGATGCACATGACCAAAACCCTCCACCCACCCGGCGGTGCCACGGCGCTGATCGCGGTCATCGGGGGAGACGCAGTGCA
>JAGTVD010000206.1 GCA_018224505.1 Desulfatitalea sp.
ATGTCGAACTGTGCGAACTGGAGCGCGAACATGAGTGCTGCGGGTTCGGCGGCACCTTCAGCGTTAAATATCCCTCGATCTCAGCCGCTATGGTGCGAGACAAGATCGACGATATCGTCCGCACCGGCGCACCGCTGGTGCTCTCGGGCGACTGTGCCTGTTTGATGCATATCGGCGGCGCCATGGAAAAGTACCGTCTCGGTTTGCAAAGCCGGCACATCGCCCAGTTTATATGGGAGCGCACTTATGCTTAGAAATGGTGCTTTCGATTTTAAACGCAATATCGCCCGGGCGCTCGGTGACCGGCAACTGCGAAGGAATTTGCGCGCTGCCATGGACGGCCTCCGCGTTAAGCGTCTGGCGGTGTTTGACGATATTCCAGAGCTGGCCGAGCTTCGGCATCAGGGTGCGTTGATCCGGCAGCTCGCCCTGAACCGGCTGCCCCAACTGCTAAAGCAGTTAGAGCAAAAATGCACCGCCAACGGCATCCGGGTGCACTGGGCCGAAACCACCGACGAAGCCAATCACATTGTTCTGGAGATTATGACGCGCCACGGCGCCACGCATCTGGTCAAAGGCAAATCCATGGTTTCCGAAGAGATGCATCTCAACCAGTTCCTGGCGGCACACGGCATTGAAGCCATTGAAACCGACCTGGGTGAATTCATCATCCAGTTGGAGGGCGAAACGCCGTCGCACATTATCGTGCCGGCGGTTCATAAAAATAGAGCCCAGATCGCACGTACCTTCCATGCCAATATCCCCGGTGCCCCCTATACCGAGGAAGTGGCGGCGCTCAACCGCATTGCCCGCGGAACGTTGCGGCGCAAATTCCAAACGAGCCGGGTCGGTCTGAGCGGCGTGAATTTCGCCGTGGCTGAAACCGGCACCCTGTGTTTGGTGGAAAACGAGGGGAACGGTCGCATGTGCAGCACTGTTCCGCCGGTGCACATCGCCGTCATGGGCCTGGAAAAAGTGGTCGAGAAACTGGAGCAGGTACCGCTCTTGCTGCGCTTGCTCACCGGCTCGGCCACCGGCCAACGGATCACCACCTATGTCAATATGATCACTTCGCCTCGCAGGGCGGGTGAGAAAGACGGCCCGCGCGAGGTGCATCTGATTCTGCTGGACAACGGCCGTTCGCGGATTTTTGCGGACCCGGAGTTGCGCAAAACCCTCTATTGCATCCGCTGCGGCACATGCCTGAATCATTGCCCGGTCTACACCCGACTGGGCGGCCATGCCTACGGCTTTGTCTATCCGGGTCCGATCGGGAAAATTCTGACGCCCCAGATCGAGGGCCTCGATGTGGCCGGTGAACTGGCTTTCGCCTCCACTTTGTGCAATGCCTGCGAGGAGGTTTGCCCGGTCAAAATCCCCATACCAGCCCTGCTGCGTCGCATGCGCAACGAAAGTTACGCCGCAGTCCGCCCGACCCCTTTGCAATTGCAAGGGACCGGCTGTCGCCGCAACGCCCTTGAGCGATTGGCCTGGAAGTCATGGGCGCTGATGAACACCCACCCAATCCTGCAACGGCTCAGCGGCCGTGTCGTCAGGCGCATGGGCCGCATCCTGCCGCGGATCGGACCGCTGAAGGCCTGGAGCGATGTGCACGCACAACCGCGTTTTGCCCGCAAAAGTCTTCATCAACTGGTGCGGGAGATGGGAGTTCGTAATGAGTGATACCGCCCGAGAGCGGATCCTGGCGCGCCTAACCGCGGTCCGCGCAGATCGTGAGGCGGTTGAGGCCGTTGCGTGCGCGCAGGTGCGCAACGATTCACCCGCTGAAAAAATCGAGCGCTTGAAAACGCTCATGACGGCCGTGCGGGCCGAAGTGCACGTGGTCTATCGCGGACAGTGGGTGGATACGCTTAAGCGAGTGCTCCGCGAACGCAGCCTGAAAACGCTGCTCTACGCACCGCGGACGGCCTTCGGACCTCAGATCGACGCGGCCTGGTCGGATGATGCGCAAGGCTTGCCGGCCTTGCGCATTTTCGAGGGCAGTGGTGAGGATTTCAGGGATGAACTGTTCGGGATCGACGCGGCCATCACCACCACCCTGGGTGCCATTGCCGAAACAGGGGCCCTGGTGCTGTGGCCGGACGGCAACGAACCGCGCATGATGTCCCTGGTGCCTCCGGTGCATATCGCCATACTCGAAGCGAAAAACATCTTCAACACCTTCTGCGAGATTATCCAGCAGCAGAATTGGCCGCAGCACATGCCCGCCAACGCACTGCTGATTTCGGGCCCATCGAAAACCGCCGATATCGAGATGACCCTGGCCTACGGTGTACACGGCCCCGGGGAATTGATCGTGCTGGTTTTGGAGGAGGACGGATGAAGATTGGATTTGATATCAGTAACCACTATGTGGGGCATGTAAGGAGATTCGTTGTATGAGATCCGTAAAAGAGGTGCTGGAATCAAAGAGCATTGCGATCTTCGGCGCTTCGCGTGACCCTTTAAAGCCCGGTTCTTTACTGATCGCCACCCTTCAGCAGAACGGTTACAACGGGCGCATCGCGGGCGTCAATCCCCAGGGCGGAGAATTCCAGGGCGTTGTGTTCTATCGCACCATCGAGGAAGTCCCATTCGACGTCGACCTGGTTTCAATGATCATTCCGCCGGCGGCAGTGCCGCAAGCACTCCGGGCTTGTGCCCGGAAAGGGGTCAAGGGCGTGGTGATATCCTCGGAGGGGTTCTCAGAAGCGGGTGACGCCGGCCGCGCCATTCAAGACGAGATCCGGACCATCCTGCGCGAGGCCGGTATGCGCGGATTCGGGCCTAACACGCTGGGTCTGGTGAATACCGAAACGGGGCTGACGACGTCTTATTTCGCCAACCGTAACATGCTGAAACCCGGCGCCGTCGGCTTTGCCGCCCAGTCGGGTATTTTCGTGGGCGCCCTGCTCATGCACATGGGCGCTTTCCCTGTCTATCGCATTTCAAAGGGTCTGGGGTTGGGCAACAAGGTGGATGTGGATGAAAGCGACGCCTTGGACTACCTTGCCGGTGACGAGCAGACCCGGATTATCTGTATGTACCTGGAAGATATTCATGACGGAAGGCGGTTCTTCGAAACAGCTCGCAAGGCGGTTCTGCGAAAGCCTGTGATCCTGCTCAAGGGCGGGCGAAGCGAAGCGGGCGGAAGGGCCACGGCATCGCACACGGCCAGCATGGCGGTGAACGATGCCGTACTTGGGGGCGTTCTGCGCCAGGCAGGCGTGCTGCGGGCGGTAAGAATCGACGAAATGCTGTCCATGATCATGGGCTTTCAGTGGGCACCCCTTCCCAAGGGCAACCGGATCGCCGTGGTCACCTTCAGCGGGGCCCAGGGCATCATGTCCATTGATCGCGCCGCTGAAATGGGTTTGGAGATGGCCTGTTTCAATCCGGCCACCATGGATCGTCTGGGAAAGGTGATCTCCACCGTTCCGAAGCGAAAGAACCCCGTGGACACCTACCCGGACATGAACGTTCACGGCTTCGAAAAAACGTCGCTTGCCATCCTGGAAGCCCTCTTTGACGATGACGGCGTGGACGGCATTTTCCTTATCTCCTTTGCCGCCTACGGCA
>JAGTVD010000207.1 GCA_018224505.1 Desulfatitalea sp.
ACCGGCTTTTCAGCCCCGGCAACGGCGGGTGGAGCGGTGGTGACGGCACGCTGTCGATTCCCCTGCCGGACGGCCGGACGGTCTGGCTGTTTGGCGACTCATTGCTGGGCGCGGTGGCGCCGGACCGCTCGCGGGCCTCCGACGCCCCCTTCGTGCGCAACTGTCTGGTGGTGCAAAGCGGTTTCGATCTGCAAACCCATTGTCGCGACGCCAACGGTGGCGCCGTCGACACTTTCCCCAGCGGTACCCCGGCGGCCTGGTACTGGCCCGCCCATGGCCTTACCGTGGCCGATCGGCTGCTGGTTTTCCTGCACCGCTTCGAATCCACGGGGCCCGAGCTTTGGCAGTGGCGTTGGACAGGCAACGCCCTGGCCCGGTTCAGCTTGCCGGAGCTGCACCTGGAGCGGATCACCGCCGCGCCTTCGGCCAACGGCATCCTCTATGGCGTCACTGTCCTTGAGCACCCGCCCTGGGTCTACATTTTCGGCACCGATGACCGGCCGTTTCCGCAGCAGGCCCATTTGGCCCGGGTCGCCTCCGGTCGGATCGACGGTCCGTGGCACTATTTCGACGGTCGGCAGTGGTCCGGGGACCCCGCCGCCTCCGTGCCCATTCTGAGCGGGGTCTCCACCCAATATGCCGTGTTGGCCGCTCGCGACGCCTTCTATCTTTTCACCATGGATGGCCGTGAGCCCTTTTCGCACTGGCTGGTTGCCTACCGGGCGCACCAACCATGGGGCCCCTGGCACGGCCCGCTTCCCCTCTACCCGGCGCCCAGCGACGAGGGACGCGTCGCGGTCTACAACCCTTTTGTCCATCCCCAGTTCACCGACAACGGCCGGGTGCTGGTCTCCTACAATCGCAACCCCATCGACGATCCCGATGCACTCTACCGGGATGCGGATCTCTACCGGCCGCGATTCGTATGGGTCGATCTGGCCGCGGTGGACGCGCAGTTGCCGGAAGTTCGATAGGGCGGAACATGGGTCTGCAATTACAAAACCTTCTTGAATGCCGGGGGCATCTGGGGTAGAAATGAAATCAAATCCACATCGCACGGAGGGGATCGGCCCATGATCGACAGAAGCCAACGGATCATCCGCGAGCTGGTGCCCCTGGAGCAGGTACCCATGCTCCAGGGCAAGCAAATCCATTTTAAGAACATCGCCGAGATGGTGGTGACGCGGGCCAGGGAAATTCCCGACACTCCCATGGTGTACTACTATGACCAAGTGATCACCTACGCCCAGATCAACCGCCGCGCCAACCGGGTAGCGCACTTTCTCAAGGCCAAAGGGGTGGGCAGGGGGGATATCGTCTCCACCATGGTGCTCAATGCCCCGGAAATCTGCTACACCATGTTCGGCACCCAGAAGCTGGGAGCCGTGGCCGGGGCCATCAACTACATGCTCAAAGGGCCCGAGATTGCTTACGTGCTCGACGATTCCAAGCCCAAGGTGGTGTTCGTGGGCAGCGACTATATGGCCGATTTTGCCGCCGGTCTGGCCCAGGCCCGACACCAACCGGTGGTGGTCGAGGTGGTGACCGAGGTGGCCCACCAGGCCGACGTGGCCGAATGCACTCTGTCCCAGATCCTGGCGCGCCACCCGGTGGACGAATGCCTGGTGGACCAGTCCCCGGACGACCCCACCATGCTGCTGTATTCCTCGGGCACCACCGGCATGCCCAAAGGCATCCTGATCTCCCACCGCAACGAACTGTGCATCTGCAGAGGCAAAACAGTGCTGGGCGTCAGCCGGCCGGGGGATGTGATGATGATCATCCTGCCCATGTTTCACACCAACCCCCTGTGCGTCTGGACCTACCCCACCATTTACGCGGGATTGACCCTCTGTATCCGCAAGGCCTTTTCGCCCACGGACTTCTGGCCCGCCATCATGCGCTACGGCGTGACCACCGTGCAAGGGGTGCCGGCCATGTACGACTATATCTATCAAGCCGCGGACCCGGCCATTATCGACCGTGACAAACTGAAGCTGCGCCTGGCTTACACCGGCGCGGCTCCCATGCCGGTGCCGCTGATCGAGGCCTTCAAGGAGAAATTCGGCGTGCAGGTCGTCGACGGCTACGGCCTCACCGAAGCCACCGGCGTCTCCACCACCGGCACCACCGTGCCCCGGGTGACCGGCTCCATCGGCACCGCCTTTCCCGGTCTGGAGGTGGAGATCATGGATCACAACAACACCATCCTGCCCTATGGTGAAAAGGGGGAGATCTGCGTGCGGGGCGAACCGGTGATGCTCGGCTACCTGAACAAGCCCGCGGCCACCGCCGAGAGCCTGCGTGACGGCTGGCTGCACACCGGTGATATCGGCTACATGAACGAGCAGGGCTACGTGTTCATCGCCGGCCGCCTCAAGGAGATGATCAACCGCGGCGGTGAGAACATCTACCCCCGGGAGATCGAGATTCCCCTGGAAAATCATCCCAAGATCGCCGAGGTGGCCGTGGTGGGGCTCCCCGATCCGGCCCTGGGCGAGCGCGTGCGCGCCTGCGTCATTCTCAAACAGCCGGGCAGCATGACCGCCGAAGAGGTGCGCGACTACCTGCGGGACAAGATCGCCAAGTACAAGCTGCCCGAAGTGGTGGATTTCATGGACACCTTCCCCCGCAACCCCACCGGGAAGATTCTCAAACACCAGTTGAAGCAAACGAACCCTTGAGTCGCGTTTGTTTGGACATCGCCTGTGATTTGGTGGTAATAAGAGGAGCAAGTTTTAAGTGTTAAGTGTTCCGTGAAGGTATTCTGTCAGTTGTATTCAGTGTGCCTTATGCATGATGCGGGGTGACTGCGCCGGCCGATTGTGCGGCCGCCGGTGCCACCCCCGTGGTTTTCCATCAACACAAAGGAGGGCCGCCATGGCCAAAGCCCAGGACAGTCGCAAGGAAAACAAAAAGAAACCCGCCCAGTCCCTCAAGGAAAAACGCAA
>JAGTVD010000208.1 GCA_018224505.1 Desulfatitalea sp.
GCACGTGGTGGTGGTGGTGGACGAGGCCTACTTTGAGTTCGTCCGTGATTCCGATTGCGCTTCCGGCATCGACTATCTCGATGCAACGCCTCCAGTGGTGACGTTGCGCACTTTCAGTAAGGCCTACGGCCTCGCAGGTTTGCGGGTCGGCTATGGCGTGATGCCCGCGTCATTGGCCCAATGGCTCCAGCGTGTGCGCATGCCGTTCAATGTGAACAGCCTGGCCCAGTTGGGTGCCACGGCGGCCCTGGACGATACCGATTTTCTGGCGCGCACACTGGAGACGGTGCACCAGGGACTGGACTTTTTCTATGAGGAACTGGGCCGGCGAGGATTGCGCTATTTCCCCAGTCAGGCCAATTTTTTCCTGATCGACGTGAATCGTCCGGCGGATGCGGTATTTGAACAGCTGCTGCACCAGGGTGTGATCGTTCGTTCCATGCGTGCCTATGGGTATCCGACCTATATCCGTGTCAGTGTGGGACTCCCCGGGGAAAACAGGCGGTTTTTGCAAGCATTGGATCGTGTCTTGTGACACTTTCAGCGGAACGTCTTTCTTTTAAACCACTGATGAGGAGTGATTGGCAATGGACCCGGTAACCCAACCCCGACGAGCGATGGTGGTGACCATCGACGGTCCCGCCGGATCGGGAAAAACGACGGTCAGCAAACTGCTTGCCCGGCGACTGGGATACCGCTACCTCGATACCGGCGCCCTTTATCGCGCCGTGGCGGTGGCCGTGCAACAGTCGGACGCCAACCCGGACGACGATACCGCGCTGGCCGCTTTGTGCGGGCGTATCCATCTTGACTTGCAGGAAACGGCCGATGGTGCCAGGGTACTGCTCGACGGTAAGGATATTACCGGCGCGCTGCGCGCACCCGCCATCTCTTTGCTGGCCTCCACCATTTCCGCCAGACCCGTGGTGCGCACCTTCTTGTTGGAGACGCAACGAACCTTGGGTGCCCAAAAAAGTTTGGTGGCCGAAGGACGGGACATGGGCACCGTGGTATTCCCGCATGCCGAAGCCAAGTTTTATCTGGATGCCGATCCCCGGATCCGGGCCCGCCGGCGGTTTGAGGAGCTGCAAGCCGCCGGAAGCGGCCCCTCACTGACGGTTGTGGAACAGGAGATGGTCCAGCGGGACCGCAATGACACCACCCGCAGTGTGTCGCCGCTCAAACCCGCCGCAGATGCCATCCGCATCGACGCCAGTGACCTGACGGCCGAACAGGTGGTCGGCAGGATGTTGGAGCGGATCCTGCCATTGGCGTAAATATTCATTGCTTTTCATGCCACCGTTCGATATAGTGTCGAATTACGTTGCCGCCATGGGCGGGGCGATATTAGGCTTAGGGGGAATTCTCATAAACATGAATGACATTGACAACGAAACCAAAGACACCGCAACCCAACCCACCAACAGTGCCTCGGACGTCGATATGACCACAGAGGCCATCCCTGAAGAGGAAACTCAAGACGCTTCTCCACCGGAAGAGGGTTCCATGGAAGAGCTGATGGATCTCTACGAGGAGAGCTTCAAGCGTTTTGCCGAAGGCGAGGTCGTCACGGGAAGGATCATTTCCGTCGACAAGGACTACGTCATCGTCGATATCGGCTATAAATCCGAAGGCCAGATTCGCATCGGCGAATTCATGGATGAAAAGGGCCAGATCACTGCCCAACCGGACGACAAGGTCGAGGTGATGGTGGAGTGGTGGGACGATGAGAACGAAGTGGTCGTCCTGTCCAAGGAGAAGGCCGAAAAGGTCAAGGTTTGGGAAGAGATTAAACGGGCCTACGAAGCGGACGAAGCCATTGAAGGCGTCATCGCCAGCCGCGTGAAAGGCGGGTTTTCCGTCGATATCGGGGTCAACGCTTTTTTGCCGGGATCCCAGGCGGATCTGCGGCCCGTGCGCAACCTTGACGAGATGGTGGGACAAACCTACCAGTTCAAGGTGCTCAAGTTCAATCGCAAGCGCAGCAACATCGTGCTGTCGCGTCGCGTGATCCTTGAAACCGAACGGGAATCCAAGCGTGCTGCCACACTCGCATCCATCAGCGAAGGCAAGGTTGTCCAAGGTGTGGTCAAAAATATTACCGAATACGGGGTGTTCGTCGATCTGGGCGGTGTGGACGGCCTGTTGCACATCACCGATATCTCCTGGGGGCGTGTCAAACATCCCTCCGAGCTGTTTTCCGTGGGCGACGAAATTACCGTCAAAATCCTCAATCTCGACCTGGACCGGGAACGGGTTTCCCTGGGCATGAAGCAGTTGGCGCCCGATCCCTGGACCACCGCCGCCGAACGATACCCTGTTGGTTCCAAGGTGTCCGGCCGTGTGGTGAGTTTGACGGATTACGGCGCGTTTGTGGAGTTGGAGGAGGGCATTGAAGGCTTGATTCACGTGTCCGAAATGTCCTGGACCCGAAAAGTGCGCCACCCCAATAAAATTGTTTCGGTGGGCGAAGAGGTCGATGCCGTTGTGCTGGACATCAAGCCGGACAATCGGCGCATTTCCCTGGGCATGAAGCAGGCGGTGCCCAACCCGTGGGATGTGATCAGCGACAAGTACCCCGTTGGGACCACCATTGAGGGTAAGATCAAGAATATTACCGATTTCGGGCTGTTCATCGGCATCGACGAAGGCATCGACGGATTGGTGCACATCTCCGATCTGTCCTGGACCAAACGGATCAAACACCCCTCGGAACTTTATAAAAAGGGGGATACGGTACAGGCCATCGTTCTGGAAATCGACAAGGACAACGAGCGGTTCTCTCTGGGTGTCAAACAACTGCAGGCGGACCCATGGGACACCGTGGCCCAGCGCTACGAAGTGGGTAAGGAAATCGCCGGAAACGTCACCAATGTCACCGACTTTGGCGTCTTTGTTGAATTGGAGGAGGGCATCGAGGGTCTGGTGCATGTGTCCGAAATCAGCAGAGAGAAAGTCAAGACACCGGTAGGCATGTTCAACGTGGGCGATGAGTTGCGTGCCCGGGTGATGAACATCAACAGTGATGAGCGGCGCATCGGGCTGTCCATCAAGCGTCTGGAGATGGAGAGCGACCAGGAATACCTCACAGACTATGTGAGCAATATGGGTCCGGCCACCTCGAGCTTCGGTGAACTGTTGCGTGAGAACCTGCAGGAGAAGCTCAACGACGATTAGTTCAGCGATTCCCCATACCGAATGAAAATCATCGGCCGGCGAAGAAAGTTTTTTCGCCGGCCGTTCGTTTTCTGAGCACGCCTCGAAGAAGGAGAAATGCATGTTTTCCCGCAGACACCCCTATCTTTTCTTTCTGTTGATTATGGCCGCCATGTTCACGGTTGGTATCATTTTTCTTTCCACCATGGCCAAATCCCTCTCCCGGAAGGATTCGGCCATACGCGGTGAAAAAGTGGGCGTCATTGAAATTGCCGGCGCCATCGCCGACAGCAAAACCATCATCGATCAGATTAAAACCTTTCGTGACGCGGATGCTGTCAAGGCCATTGTACTGCGTATTGACTCACCGGGGGGCGGCGTGGGCGCCTCCCAGGAGATTTACCGTGAAATCCAGCGCACGGTGGCCGAAAAACATGTGGTGGCTTCCATGGGTGCGGTGGCGGCTTCCGGTGGTTACTATGTGGCGGCCGCCTGTGACGGCATCGTGGCCAACCCGGGGACCATCACCGGCAGCATCGGTGTGATCATGGGATACACCAATTTCGAAGAGTTGCTGCGTAAAATAGGATTGTCGCCAGTGGTGATCAAAAGCGGCGCTTACAAGGATCTCGGTTCACCCATGCGCCCCATGACCGCGGAGGAAGAAGTGCTGCTGCAGGCACTGATTGGCAACATCCACCGTCAATTCGTGGCGGCCATCGCCGAAGGGCGGGGAATGGAGACCGATCGGGTCGATGCCATCGCCGATGGACGGCTCTTTACCGGCGAAGAGGCGATTGATTTGGGGCTCGTAGACCGATTGGGAAATCTCGAGGACGCCATCACATGGGCCGGTGAGCTGGGCGGCATCGAAGGCGAGGTGGAGACGGTCTACCCTGAGCAGGATCGCATGC
>JAGTVD010000209.1 GCA_018224505.1 Desulfatitalea sp.
AGAAAAGATCCTGCTCCCTCAAAATGCCGGTCACTTTACTTCCCGAGGTGACCACCAGGCGCGTTTTTTGGGTTTTGTACAGGAGTTCAGCCACATCCATCAGATTGGCGTTCTCGTCGATCATCGGTGGTGGCTCCAGATCGAGTTCCCCGACTTTTTTATCGGCAAGCGCTTTGAGTTGGATGGAGAAAAGACCGTACTGGGTTCCGCTGAAGACATGCGAGAAACGGACGCTTTCAGCCATGGACGATTGGGGGAGCGACAGATAAAATGGCCGGACGCCCTTGATCAGGTCCTTGATGCTCAGGATGCCGACGAGGTTCCGCTGCTTGTCGAAAACCAGCAGTGATCGATGTCCTGCTTCCCGAATCCGACTGCTGGCAGCCAGATCGCTCAGGGACTTCATGAGGATGCCGATGGCTTGCTTGACCGTGGTGTCGACGGAAACGGAAGAGTAATCGTCGACGCTGGTCATGATGTCTTTGACCGATTTTTCGGTTTGACGCGCTTTGCTTTGCCCGACGGAATAGGCCTCATTGATTTTGATCGCAAGCAGATCGATGTCACACGGTTTGCTCAGATAATCGAATGCCGCCAGTTCACGCGAACTGACGGCGGATTCGAGGGTTCCGTGCCCGGTGAGCATGATCACCTGGGTTTGCGGCGCGATTTTTTTGATCTCCGCCAGGGCCTCGTGCCCATCCATGCCTTCCATTTTGACATCCAGGATCACCACATCCTGCGGGGCTTTCCCTATAATGCGGATCGCCTCCTCACCACTTGCGGCAATGGTGGTTTCAAACCCCTTGCGGGTCAGAATGGTCGACGTTTTTTCACGAAACCGTGGTTCGTCATCAACCATCATCACTTTTATTTTCTTCGTCATTATTCAGTCTCCTTGTTGTCGAACCTTTTTGTTGTTGGCATTGTCCCGTGTTCCACGGTTTGAATCGCATGCCCTCCTTCTATCTAAAAAGGTTGTTTAACTATCGTTTTGGGTCACAAGTTGCGTCCGATCTCATGGTGCTGCGTTATCGCAAGCCCCATGCCATGGATCCGGATAGGTCCATTCCAATATTTTTATCTATTATTTCGAGTTATTATCAATGAAATCCCCTCGTCTTTCAAAATCCGGCGCCAAACTCTGTCAACCTTTTTTACAGCTTGTTAACAATCCGCTTGCGCAAGGTGATAAGACGCCGCAGAAGAAACATGATAGAAATGTGTCTCGATTGACCGCATATAAAACTATTGACACTACCCAACACGTCGGTAGAAACTGTAGTAACGACAGCGTACAAAACAGTGCTCACCCAACGGATATGCCAACGGCACACCACTCACACTGGATTACGAGGTTCGTTATCGCACACGCAATGCAGACATTCCCCCCGCCTAAAAAATCAGTGCCCTGGTATCCCGAAGGGCCACCGGAGATCGATCCGGCGGTCAGAGGTATCTTGCGGACGTGCGCATAAATTTAGCGCCAAACCGTTTAGGAACGGCGACCAATAGCGATTCCGTTTAGCAACAGAACCTGATCTTGCTTTAGTACATTTTGGCTTTTTGTATCGTTCCGAATCAGAGGGCGCCCGCCCCATGGCGTTACTCTCCCGTGGGGATGGCGCCGGACCGACCTGCTGCCATTAGGCCACACAGGACAACAGCGCCACATCAAAAAGGAGGCAAGACGATGAGACGACGCAATCGGGTGAGCGAATCTTCCACCATTCGACAAGCACTGCTCCCACTGGCGGTTTTCCTGATTCTGAGCCTTGCGATGGCAGGGCCGGCATTCGCGGAACCCGACCCGCAGTACGGGGGCATCTACCGGATCCACAACACCCCCATCCGTTCCCTGGATCCGCACATGGAGACCGCAAGCCAAACCACCATGGTGACGGTCAATACCAACAACTGCCTGCTGCGCTTCAACCCGGACATGACCGGTGTCGAGCCCGACCTGGCCGAAAGCTGGCGGCAGATCGACGATTTGACCTATGAATTCAAGCTGCACGAAGGGGTGCGGTTCCACGATGTGCCGCCGGTCAACGGCCGCGAGTTGACGTCCGCGGACGTCAAGTACAGCATCGAGCGAGTGGCCGGCATGCACGGCCGGACTTCCGATTTCAAGCACAGTTACTATTTCGAAAACAAAATCGAATCCATCGAAACGCCGGACAAGTACACCGTCATCATCAAAACCAAGAAGCCCTATGCGGCCTTTGTCAAATACCTGTCATCCCCCTGGTCCGCCATCGTGGCCAGGGAGGTGGTGGAGGAACACGGCGACCTGAAGCGTCACGCCATCGGCACGGGACCCTTCATCCTCAAAGAGTATGTGATGGGATCCCATGTCACTCTGGTCAAGAACCCCAACTATTTCAAAGAGGGCAAGCCCTACCTGGACGGCATCCATATCCGGATCATGACCGATCCGAGCAGCGTGGTCTCCGCCTTCATCGCCGGCCGTCTGGACGGCGCACAGGTCACCTACCACTTCATGCCCACCATCCAAAAGCAGACCCCCGACACCATCGTCGAGCAGTTGGAAGGCACCTACATGTGGACCCTGCGTTGCCCGCCCTGGATCGAAGGGGAAAAAGCGTTGCAGCCCCCCTTCGATAAATTGGAGGTGCGCCAGGCCATCGCCCTGGCCATCGACAAAAAGCGGTTGCTGGAATTGGCCTGGGGCGGCTTCGGCAAGCCCCAGGTGGGCCCGGTGCCCTCGGCCATGATCTTCTCCCTGTCGCAAGAGGATCAGGTGGAATACAACCCCGAAAAGGCCAAGGCACTTCTGGCCCAAGCCGGCTACCCCGACGGGTTTAGCGCCGAATTGATGACCTGGAACCTGTCATACATGACCCAGCCGGCCCAGATCATCCAGCAGATGCTCAAAGACGTGGGCATCGAAATCAAGCTCAATCTGCTGGAGTTCGCCCAGTACTTCAACCGGGCCTACCGCTTCGATTACGAGATGGCGCTGCACCTGATGACCGCCGGCGTCGATCCGGAAGAGTGGCTGATTCCCTACTATGGCAAAGTGGAAGATGCCACCTACTACAAGTGGAGCAATCCCGAGCTCTGGGAGATGATCGACCGCCAGCAGCACATCATGGACCCGGCCGAACGGGAAGTCTTTATCAAGGAGATTCAGCGCAAGGTCATGGCCGATGCACCCAACCTTTTCCTTTACACCCAGGATCGTTTCATCATCCGCAAACCCTACGTTCACCTGAAACGTTACCTGCTGGATGTTCAGGGCCTGGTGGGCGAGTATATCTGGATGGAAAAGCAGGAATAGCATTGCGACCCCCGGCGCCGCCGCTGCTGCCGCGGCGGCGTCCCAAAGCCACAAGGGCGTGACATACGGTTATGAAACGGTACATCACTAGACGGCTTTTGCTGCTCATCCCTACGCTGCTGCTGGTCTCCTTCCTGGTCTTTTGCATCGTGCGGATCATCCCCGGCGATGCGGTGACGCTCATGGTGGCCGAAATGGGCTTTGCCGAAGACGAAGCCGAACTGCGGGCAGTACTCGGCCTCGACCAGTCGCTGCCACGGCAATACCTCAACTACATGGCCAATGCCGTGCGCGGCGACCTGGGCACTTCGCTGTGGAGCGGCCAACCGGTATTGGAGGAGATCACCCGGCGCCTGCCCCTGACCTTCCGCCTGGCCCTCATGGCCCTGTTCTGGACCCTCTTGACCGGCATTCCCCTGGGGGTGATTTCGGCCCTCAA